>JAZKZB010000104.1:0-6619 GCA_045612425.1 Faecousia sp. | reverse complement strand
CGTCATCTGACAACCGTCCGGGCCATAACATTTTACGCCATTGTATGCACCTGCGTTATGACTGGCAGAAATGACAATTCCGCAGCCGCAACCCAGTTCACGCACGGCATAACTCAGCATCGGTGTGGGGGCAAGGCGGTCATATAAATAAGTTTCAATCCCTTTTTCCGCAAAAGCCACTGCGCAAACTTCCGCAAATAATTGAGAATTGTGCCGAGAGTCATATCCGATAGCGGCTTTCTTAGGCAAATCCGTACCACTTAACCACAATGCCATACCCTGGGCGGCTCTGCGGACAGTATAACGGTTCAAGCGATTGGTTCCAGCGCCCATAATGCCACGCATACCGGCGGTACCAAATTGCAACTGACTTCCAAATCGGCTTTTGAGTTCTTCTTCATTTCCGGAAATATTCTCCAATTCCCGTCTCATATCCTCCGTCAGTTCTTGCCGGCGCCACTGGGCATATCTTTCCAAATAATCCATAGATTCCTCCAAAAATGAACTTGAAAAAGCAGCCCAAATAGATTGAGCCGCTTTTTGATTTTACACTTCGTTATCAATATTGGTTTCGGCTGCGCGATTTTCCTGCGTTTCCGTCAATGCACGGAACTTCACGCGGGTGTCACGAACCTCGGAAAGGGACTGAGCAATGGCCTCCTCTGTCCGACGCAGTGCATCATCCATGTAATCATTGCTTGCTTTGCGCAACTGGTTGATACGCTCTTGGGTTTTGTTGTACATTTCCTGGCATTGACGCTTGGCTTCCTGATAAATTGCCTCTTGCTCTACCAATTCAGCAGCCTGTGCCTGAGCCTGACGGACAATGTTCTCTGCTTCCCGACGAGCCTGGCCAATCAGTTCGTTACGGGATTCTACGATGGTTCGGGACTGCTTCAGTTCTGCAGGCAACTGGGCAATAATTTCATCCAGCATATCCAGAACCTTATCCCGTTCCAGAATGCACTTATCTGCCCCTAAAGGCAGGGCGCGGGCATCCTGAATCATATCGTACAGGGCGCTAATGATATTCTCAATATGTTGCTCGTTCATTCTGTATTTCCTCCTTGACGCATGGATAACACGCGTTTTTTAAAATCGGGTATAATTTCTTCCGGCAGAAAATCATTCAAGGATACGTCATAAGCGCCCAATTCCTTAACGGTACTGGAACTTAAATACATATACTGATGTTCTGCAGTCAGAAACATAGTATCCAGATTTGGGTTGATTTTATGATTGATCAACGCCATCTGAAACTCATTTTCAAAGTCAGAGCCAGCACGCAACCCCTTTAAGATAACGCAACTTCCCTTTTGGCGCGCATATTCTGCCAAAAGTTGAGTAGATGCATCCACCTCCACATTGGGGATCCCCTTGGTGACTCTGCGAATCATGTCCACCCGTTCATCCTGGGTAAACATAGGATTTTTACCGCTATTGACCATCACGCAAACAATCAACTTGTCAAAGATGGTCGCAGCACGTTGTATAATATTTAGATGCCCGCTGGTAATGGGGTCAAAACTACCGGGGTATATTGCAATTTTCATTTTACGCACTTCCCTGCCTTAAATTTTCCGGAATAAAGTCAGAATTGTATTTCCGTACTTGTAATCCTTGGAACGGGAAAAGCCGGAAATCTCCGCTGAAAGTTCCTTTCCAACAGGGCGTTCCGCAACTATTATACCACCAGATTGTAAAATGTCAATTTCTGCAAGCAGATTTAATGCATTTTCCAAAAAAACTTCTGCATATGGTGGGTCTAACAGCACAATATCAAAGGTCATATTGCAATTTTTCAGGTAAGAAAGATAGTCAGACTGTACCACGGACCCCTCTGATTGGAAATGGGTTCTGGATAGATTCTCACGAATCAATGCGCAGGCCGCAGGGCTTTTATCCACAAACACAACGCTTTTGGCGCCACGGCTGAGGGCTTCAATCCCTAACTGACCGGTACCGCCAAACAAATCTAACACTTTCATGCCGGGAAGTTCAAATTGCAAAATACTAAAGAGCGCCTCTTTTACACGGTCGGCAGTCGGACGGGTTTCCATGCCGTTGGGTGTTTTTAAGGTAATTCCACGGGCGATTCCGCTGATGACGCGCATCTTATCCCTCCCTTTTCTTCCGAAAATGTTCCAATACCGCCATAGTAGCATCCGCCGGAAGAATACGTCCTAATTCCTCTGCGCTTGCCATCGAGATAGAAGCAATGGAGCCAAACGTTTTGAGCAGGTCTTCCTTCCGCTTTGGTCCAATTCCCGGAATTTTATCCAGTTCCGAAAATCGAAGCCTTTTTGATCGAAGTTTGCGATGATATGTTATCGCAAACCGGTGGGTTTCCTCTTGGATATTTCCAATGAGCGAAAAAACAGACGGTTGCATATCAATTGCAATTTCTTTCCCATCACAAGATACAAGGGCGCGAGTACGGTGGCGACTGTCTTTCACCATGCCAAAAACAGGAATATCTATGTTCTTTACCTTTAAAACATCCAATGCCACATTTGCATGGGCAATGCCACCGTCGATCAAGAGCAAATCCGGTTTATCCGAAAATCCCTTCTCCTCATTTAAATAACGGTCAAATCGCCGGGATAATACCTGCGCCATGCATGCATAGTCATCCTGCCCCAACAAACCCTCAATAGAAAACCGCTTGTACTCGCTCTTTTTAGGTTTCCCGTTTTCATAAACCACCATACTGGCCACCATATCCGTTCCGGATATATTGGAAATATCATAGGATTCAATTCGATTGGGGGCATCTATCCCTAAAAGTTTTCCCAAAAGAGTCAATGTACCGGAGATTCGTTCCTCATTACCGGTGGCCAAATCCGCCTCTTCTTTGGCGTTTTTATTGGCTAATTCCACCAATCGCACATTGTCCCCTCGTTGTGGAACAATAAATTTTACATTCTTGGAATACTGTTGCAACATAAGTTCCGAGAAAAGCGATGCATCCTCCATGGCAAAAGGTAACAATACCCGTTTCGGTGCCATACCCCTGCTTAAATAATACTGCTTCACCAAACTGGATACCGCTTCAACGGGATCATCCGGAATTTGGAACAATTCAATTTCTTTATCCAACAAGTTACCGCCTGAATAATGCAATATAGCAATGCATCCTTTGGTTTCTGATGCGCCATATCCAATCACATCGGTATCGGCTAACGAACAGGCCGTCACCAATTGTTTTTGTCCTAAACTCTCCACTGCCCGTAATCGATCCCGTAATACGGACGCCTGTTCAAAATCCAGACGTTGCGCGCATTGTTGCATATCCTTTTTTATTTCTGAAGCAACCTCTTTGTAATTACCGTTTAACAGTTGTTTTGCCAGTATCATCCGACTCCGGTATTCCCCGGACATGGCAACATCCTGGCACCATCCTGCGCATTGATCCATGTGATAATTTAAACAAGGTCTGTCCTTACCAATGTCTCTGGGGAATTTCTTCTTGCAATCCGGTAATTTAAATGTGGATCGAATGGCCTCAATTACATCATTGGTTACAGAACGACCCCCGTATGGGCCAAAATAATCCGCGCCGTCGTCAGAAAGTTTATTGACCATTTGAATCATCGGATAAGGGTCATTCAAATTCAAACGCAAATAAGGATAACCCTTATCATCCTTAAGCAGGATGTTATATTTCGGCATATACCGCTTTATGAAAGAGCATTCCAACACCAAAGCCTCAAACTCAGAAGCAGATACAATCACATCAAAATGGTCAATTTTACTGACCATTTTACGGGTTTTGAAACTATGGGAAACCGTATCCACAAAATATTGGCTGACTCTGTTTTTCAGTTTTTTCGCTTTGCCCACATAAATAACTTGGTCTTCCTTATCCCGCATAATATAAACACCGGGCGCATAAGGCAAAGCATTTGCTTTCTCCTTCAATTGTTCAAATGTCATGAGCATTCACCTAAAAAACACCGCCTCAATGCAGGGATTGTCCGGCATTGAGGCGATTCATTCATGTAATCCGCATCAGTAAACATCCCTTTGGAGTAATGCTTCCAAAGCAGAAACCGCGGCTTCTGCATCCGCGCCATCCGCAGACAGTATTACTGAAGCGCCTGTAATCACGCCTAATGACATGATACCAAGCAAACTTTTCGCATTCATTTTACGATTTTCAGACTCTAACCAAACAGAACTGCTAAATTCATTTGCCTTCTGCACAAAATAAGTGGCTTGACGATTATGCAGACCGGACTCGCATTTTACAACGACTTCCTTCTGAATCATAAAAATACTCTCCTTAACGTTTCTGGCATACACCAAAAATTCTAATATAATGATAACAAATTATACAAAAATGTCAAGGCGTTTTCCATATCAGCCGTAAAACTTGGATTTTTAACGAAATTCTGCAATCGTAACGCCGTCTTCCCCTTCGCCATAAACACCAAGGCGGAAGGATTTTACATGTTTGTCGCGCTTTAATTCTTGGTGCACTGCATTCCGAAGAACCCCTGTTCCTTTCCCGTGGATAATCCGCACAGGAGACAGATTTGAACGAAACGCTTCATCCATATAGCGTTGCAACACGCAGATTGCTTCCATGGCATCCATCCCGCGCAAATCCACCTCCGGGCGCATAGCAGCCGTTCTCATTTCACGACCGGAATGGGCAGGCCTGCCCTTTGTGACATACGGATTTTCGTCCTCAAGCAAATACACTTCATCCGGCTTAACCGTCAACTTCATAATGCCTGCCTGGAGCAAATAACTACCATCTTTTTCAATGGCAATGACCGACGCCTTTGTTCCTAATTTTAGCAATTCTACCGTATCGCCTACCATGACCGCGCGTTTTGGCTCCGGACGTTTTTCTTTTACCTGACCTGCGCGGATTCGACTTTCCGCGTCGTTCAGGCTTCTACGCACATCAATTTGCCTTTGATTCAAGCCCGAGGTATCTGCTCCCTCTGTTAACTGCTTGCGAAGAGCCTTTAATTCTTCAGATGCCATATTGGCCGCGCTACGGGCATCATCAATAATCCTTTGCGCTTCCAGACGCGCCTGCTCCATAGCCTTTTCTTTTTCTTTTTGCAGTTGCTTTTGGAAATCTTCACTTTGGTTGCGAATATTCTCCGTCTCCCGCTTTAGCCGTTCCGCTTCCATACGGGCAGATTCCATTTGCTGGCGTTGTTTTTCCAACTGGGAAAGAACATCCTCAAAATCCTTATCACTCTTTCCAACCAAATCACTTGCTTCTTTCAGAATCTCCTCCGAAAGTCCCAGTTTTCTGGATATGGCGAACGCATTAGACTTTCCGGGAATGCCAATCAATAGTTTATAGGTTGGTTGTAGTGTATCCACATTAAATTCGCAAGAGGCATTGATAACCCCCTCCGTGCGCATGGCATAAAGTTTCAATTCCGCATAGTGGGTAGTTGCTACAACGCGACTTCCCATTTTTCTGCAGTATTCAATTAACGCAATAGCCAATGCGGCACCTTCTGCAGGATCCGTGCCGGCGCCCAATTCATCAAATAAAACCAATGTTCGGTTATCGCAGTTTTCCACAATCTCCACTATGGTACGCATATGACTTGAGAAAGTAGACAAACTTTGGGCAATAGATTGTTCGTCGCCAATGTCCGCCAAAATAGAATCAAATGTTGACAGAGTGCTTCCATCTCCTGCAGGAATATGCAGACCACATTGCGCCATTAACGTAAGCAAACCCACTGTTTTCAGGGTTACGGTCTTGCCGCCGGTGTTAGGACCGGTAATAATCATAGAATCAAATTCCCGACCTAAGTGCAGAGAAATCGGGACTACCTTTTTCCCGTCAATTAACGGATGACGGGCATTTCGCAGTTCAATTCTTCCGCAGTCATTCATGATTGGCGGCCACGCCTGCATCCGATATGCCAGTTTTGCCTTGGCGAAAATCACATCCAGTTGAATCAGCATGGACACATTCATTTGGATGGCTTCGGCATAACCGGCAGCATCCGCAGACAATTCCGACAAAATTCGCTCAATTTCCTTCTGTTCTTTCAGTTCCAGTTCACGCAAAGCATTATTGGCATTGACCGCAGACATGGGTTCGATAAAATACGTTGAGCCGGTAGCAGAAACATCGTGCACCATACCGGGAACATCCGCTTTGTGCTCACTTTTTACCGGAACCACATATCTTCCTTGCCGAATGGTAATGATAGGCTCACGCAAATACTTGGAATACGCAGGAGAAGAAATCATTTTTTGCAGGCTATCCTTAATCTTCCCCGCCTGAATCCGCATATGACGCCGAATGTCCGATAATGCAGGACTTGCATGGTCCGCAATCTCTTCTTCTGACAAAATAGCGCCGTAAATTTTGTCCTCCAAATATTTATTGGGTATCAGCGCCTGAAACAGTGGATGTAATACCGTGGGCGTATCATCATCTGAAATATATGCCTTCACTGTACGTGCGCAACGCAAAATGCCGGCAATGTGTAGCAATTCCAACGGTTGCAGTGTTCCACCCCGTTGCGCTCGCTCCAAAGAAACACTCACATCTGTAATATCACCAAAAATGGGGTTACCTTTACGGGTGCATAGGTCGGAGGCAGCGGTGGTCTGCTGCAGCAGCAGT
>JAZKZB010000103.1:0-1734 GCA_045612425.1 Faecousia sp. | reverse complement strand
TTGTGTTACTTCCGGGGGAAACAGACGGAGCAAAGTGGGTTACCTTTCCCCAAATTCATGAAATGATTCGAAACGGACAAATTTGCAGAATTATTTCCCATCAGTTTTTGCGTCAGGAGCATGATTTGCTCCTTCGTCAGAGTACACAAGTGAATGATTCGAATTTTGGATGAGATAACGAAGGCTTTTTCCTTGCTTATTTGAAAGAAGTAGGGTATAATGAAAAAAAGCGTTTTTTATGCGTCCGGCGAAAACGCTTCTGCCGGACCGTAAAAACGCTTTTTTTTCGTTATAAGGAGGAAATGAAAAATGATTACTTTGATGAATCTACCTATTCAATACGGAAAGGCTCCGTTGAGAGTGGCGCGGGGGCATTTTGCCACTAACCATAGTCATATTAATTACTATATCGACATAACATACCAGAAAACCCGTATCAGCGAGGCGAAAGACAGTGCAAGGGAACTGGTGTCCCACTTTATTAACAATACCCCTGTTGACACAATTTTGTGTTTGGACGGCACGGCAGTTCTGGGCGCATTTGTGGCGGAAGAATTGACAAAAAGTGGGTTCCGTACGTTGAATCAGCATCAAACCATTTATGTGATCGAGCCGGAAATTAGTCACAGTTCTCAGATGATTTTTCGGGACAATCTGCTGAATATGATTCGGGGCAAGCATGTTTTGGTGCTTATGGCATCTGTCACCACCGGCTTTACCGCTAAGCGGAGCGTGGAAGCCATTGAATACTATGGCGGTCATGTGGCAGGCGTTGCCGCGATTTACCGGGCAGTAGATGAGGTGCTGGGTCACCCGGTGCGTTCGATTTACAGCGTTGGAGATTTACCGGACTATGCCAGTTATGATTATCGGGACTGCCCCTACTGCAAGCAGGGTATCAAGTTGGATGCGTTGGTTAACTCCTACGGATATACTGCTGTGTAACGAATATGATCGCAATCCCCCCCCGAATTTTTCGAGGGGTTATTTTGCGCAGAAATCAGAAGGAAGGGAGGGGAAAATCCAAAAAAACAAAAAATTCCGACTCAAAAAGTCGGAAAAAATTTCAAATTTGCCATTGACAAACAAGGGGAAATATTGTAAAATGGTCTTCCATACTGTGATACTATGCCCTTTTATGCCAATCTACTTATTGAGTGCATTGTAACATAGATGGAAACGGCTGTCAAGATGTAGAGTTTGCAAATTTGACAACTGTTCCGTGCGTATCATATTTTAAGCAACACACATTCAGGCGAAAGCCGAAAGAAAGGCTGTGATGAACAATATGTCTATGGTCAAGGACGTGCAGTTCGGCAAGACCATGCGTAAGTCCTACGCAAAGTATGACGAAATCCTTCAGATTCCCAACATGTTGAAAATCCAGAAGGATTCGTACGAGTGGTTCCTTAATGAGGGACTGCGGGAAGTGTTCAAGGATGTGGGCACCATTACCGATTTTAGCGGTAAATTGGAGTTGAGTTTCCTGGACTATTCCATGGACGAAAAACCCAAGTACACCATTGAGGAGTGCAAGGAGCGGGATGCTACCTATGCCAAGCCCATTAAGGTGCGGGTGCGTCTGCGCAATACTGAAACCGATGAAATCAAGGAGCAGGAAATCTTCATGGGTGACTTCCCCGTGATGACCAATGGCGGTACCTTTGTGATCAACGGTGCAGAGCGTGTGATTGTTTCCCAAATTGTCCGTAGCCCCGGTATGTACTATGGTCA
>JAZKZB010000102.1:0-4500 GCA_045612425.1 Faecousia sp. | reverse complement strand
AATGCGCCAATTGCCGTGGTTTTCGGAAAATCGGGAATTTCCCTTCCCTGCACCTTGGCAGCCATCGCCACCGCCGCCAAATAACCGGATGCGGTACTTTCCACATACCCTTCCACGCCGGTCATTTGCCCGGCAAAGGCTACCATAGGATTTCTGCGATCCGCATAGAACCTATCCAGCAATTTGGGGCTCTGCAAAAAGGTATTCCGGTGCATAACCCCATAGCGAACAAATTCCGCATTTTTCAACGCAGGAATCATAGAAAATACCCGCTTTTGCTCGGGGAATTTTAAATGCGTTTGGAAACCCACCAAATTAAACACCGTTTTTTCCGCATTATCCTGACGTAACTGCACCACCGCATAAGGCTCTTTCCCTGTTTCCGGGTCTGTCAACCCAACAGGTTTCAGCGGTCCGTAACGCAAGGTATCAAATCCCCGGCGAGCCATCACTTCCACCGGCATACACCCTTCAAAGACATTCTTATCCTCAAAGCCGTGGACTTCCGCTTCCTGCGCAGAAACCAACGCTTCTATAAAAGCCTGATACTCCTGCTGATTCATGGCGCAGTTGATATAATCCGGTGTACCCCGGTCATATCGACTCTGCCACCAAGCCAAATCCATATCAATGGATTCCGCCGTGACCAAGGGGGCGGCGGCGTCAAAAAAATGAAGATAGTCACTGCCGAAATAGGCGCCAATCGCCTCCGACATCGCATCCGAAGTCAAGGGGCCTGTGGCAATAATCACAGGTCCTTCCGGCACATGGTCCATTTCTTCACACAAGACCGTAATATTGGGGTGAGATTGGATGGATTGCGTCACTAAGCGGGCAAATCCCTCACGGTCTACCGCCAGACATCCACCTGCTTCCACCCGTGTTTTTTCTGCGCAGTCCAAAATCAAACTTCCGCAACGGCGCAGTTCTTCTTTTAGCAAACCCACTGCATTCTCCAAGCGATCTCCGCGCAAAGAATTGGAACATACCAATTCTGCGAATAAATCGCTATGGTGGGCAGGAGATTTCTTGATTGGCTTCATTTCCACCAGTTCAACGGAAATTCCCCGTTGCGCCAGTTGCCATGCCGCTTCCGAGCCGGCCAACCCGGCGCCGATGACGGTTACTTTTGTCATTTCTTTGTCCTCTTGGCAGTCCTTGCCGTCTTTTTTGCGGTTTTTTTCTTAGGTTCTTCTCCGTCTTCCTTTTTCTGATAATACCCACGTTTGTCTTCGGGCAGGAAACGGGAACATGCTTCATTGATACAGAAAGGCTTCATTCTGCCCTTGCCGGATTTTTTGAACAAGGTCTGACCGCACTCAGGACAGTCCTGGTCCGTGGGTACATCCCAACTCATAAACCCGCATTCTGTTCCTTTTTCACAAGCATAATAGGCAAAGCCACGCTTAGACTTCCGCTTCAAAATGGTACTGCCACACTTCGGGCATCGGCCGGGCATTTTTTCTACCAAAGGCTTTGTGCTTTTACATTCCGGCCAACCGGGGCAAGCAAGGAATTTTCCGAAACGTCCCACTTTGATGACCATTTTCTTTCCGCAAACTTCACAAATTTCTTCCGTTTCTTCTTCCGGCACCTTCAGCCGGGTTCCCTCCAGAGCCTGCTCGGCTTCCACCATTTCCTTGTGGAAACTTTCATAGAACTCCGCAAGCACTTCTACCCAATCACGTTTTCCCTCTTCCACCGCATCCAGTTGATCTTCCATAGCGGCAGTAAATTCCACGTCGATAATGTCCGTAAAACGCTCCATCATCAAACTGTTCACTACCTCACCCAACGCGGTGGGGGACAATCTTTTCTCTGTTTTTACCACATATTCCCGGTCTTCAATGGTAGAAATCGTAGCGGCATAAGTGGAAGGACGACCAACGCCCTTCTCTTCCATGGCTTTCACCAGAGATGCCTCTGTATACCGGGCAGGGGGCTGGGTGAAATGTTGCTGTTTTTGTACATCCATGGCTACTGCTTTCTCCCCTACCTCCAAATCCGGCAAAGGCGTGCCCGTGGCTTCCGTTTCCTCATCCAGCCCCTCTTCGTAAACCGCCACAAATCCGGCAAATTTCATACTCTGATGGCTGGAACGAAACAGATGGCCGGCACACTGGGTGTCAATGGACACCGTATCATACACTGCATTGGCCATTTGAGATGCCAAGAAACGACTCCAAATCAACTTATACAGTCGATACTGTTCCCGGGTCAGACTGCTCTGGATTCTCTCCGGATCCAACTCCACATGGGTAGGACGAATGGCTTCGTGGGCATCCTGCGCACCGGATTTCGTCTTAAACACATGGTGCTTTCCATAATAATAAGCATCGCCATAACGGTGGCGAATAAAGGAAGCCGCCGCATCCATGGCTTCATTAGAGAGGCGCAAGGAGTCCGTACGCATATAGGTAATCAAACCCATAGTACCTTCGCCCGCCACATCCACACCTTCATACAGTTGTTGGGCAACTGCCATAGTACGCTTCGGTGTCATATTCAATTTCCGGGAGGCTTCCTGCTGTAAAGTGGAAGTGGTAAAAGGAGGGGCGGCAGAACGTTTCTTCTCCGCTTTTTTTACGTTGGTAACCGTAAACAACTGGCCGGTGATATCCCTAACGACCTCGTCCACCTGTACTTCGTTCTCCAATTCCCGCTTCTTGCTTTCCCCGTAATAGTTTGCAACAAAGGAACCTGCTTTTCCCATACGGTTGAGCGTAACCTCCAGAGACCAATACTCCTTAGGCACAAATGCGCGGATTTCATTTTCTCTATCCACCACCAACCGGGTTGCCACAGACTGAACACGGCCGGCAGAGAGCCCTCTGCGCACCTTTTTCCAGAGCAAAGGAGACAACTGATAACCCACAATTCTATCCAGAACCCGGCGAGCCTGCTGCGCGTCTACCAAATCATAATCAATATCCCGATAATTGACAATGGACTCTTTGACTACTTTTTCGGTAATCTCATTAAAAGTAACCCGACGTGCCTTTTCATCAGACAGATTCAGTAATTCCTTTAAATGCCAGGATATGGCTTCTCCCTCGCGGTCAGGGTCCGTTGCCAAATAAACCACATCCGCCTTTGCAGATGCATCTTTCAATTCCTTAATCAAACTTTCCTTGCCGGATACCGGGATATATTTCGGAGTAAAGTCGTGTTCCAAATCTACGCCCATGGTACTTTTCGGCAAATCCCGCAAATGGCCCATACTGGCCTTTACGGAATATTCCGAACCCAGATATTTCCCAATGGTCTTAGCCTTGGAAGGCGACTCTACAATTACTAATTTCGACGGATTTGCCATGCATATACTCCATTTCTAAGGTTACTTTAATGCCACCCGTTTCCCGGGCAAACGCTGAATCATACCCTTGATTTCCAATACAGTCAAGGTGGCGGATACTTTGGAAGCACCCATCCCGGTTTCCTCAATAATTTCATCCACCAGCCGTTCTTTTGTCAACAATTCCAAAATCTGACGTTGATCATCCGGCAAAGTAGGCAAAATTCCTTTCAGGTCATCATACGGTGAGTTTTCCCTCTTGTCAATGGGTTTTTTCTCATATTTTTTGTCGGTTTTCTTTTTGGCACGAGGTATTTGCGTAGTTTGCGCTACCGCAGGCGCAGTTTCCATTTCCAATTCTTTTCCATAAATCCGGGCCTGCTCATTCATGGGATGAATCGTTTCCGGATACAAATGGGCGTAATCTCCCATAATGTCCCAACCATTGGTGGCAACCATTGCTCCTTCACGCAACAATTCATTGCTTCCCACAAAACCGGGCGTATCCACGTTGCCGGGAACGGCATATACGTCTCTACCTTGCTCCAGAGCATCTCTGGCAGTGATCAAAGAACCGCTTCCCACCGGCGCCTCCACCACCAAAGTAGCATTGCTTATGCCACTCATAATCCGGTTTCTCCGGGGAAAATTCCAACGATACGGCGGAGTTTCCGGTGGAAATTCTGAAATCAAACATCCGCAACGCTCCACGTCTGCAAATAAATTCCGATTCGCTGCCGGATACACCACATCTGTACCGCATCCTAAAACGCCAATCACTGGGCTTCCGGAAAGCAATGCGCCCTGAATCGCCATGGCATCAATGCCCTTTGCCATTCCGGACACCAGCACACCGCCACAAGCCCCGATTTGGTACCCCATTCTTCTGGCCACCTGCAAACCGTAAAGAGAGGCTTCCCGGGTTCCCACTTCCGCCACCACCGCAACCCGGGTGGTATCCGGAAGTTCCCCTTTATAATACAGTACCACAGGTGGATCGGCAATATGCCGTAACCGGAATGGATATTCTTCATCTGCATAGGTACAAAGAGAAATCCCTTTATCCACACATTTGCGCAGGATGCTCTGCGCCTGTGAAAGGTCTTTGTCCATCAAGGTTTCCAGTTGCGGACGCGTCAAATCTATCGTCTGCTCCAACCGGTCCTTGTCCGCAAAATATATATCTTCTGCATCGGAAAAGGCTT
>JAZKZB010000101.1:0-3285 GCA_045612425.1 Faecousia sp. | reverse complement strand
CCCATGGAAAAGGGGAAGCGGGAAGATTTATTGCAGACAATGTATCAATGGCGGGATATGCTGATTTCTGCGTTGTCCTGCAGGGCGGGCATGGAAGTTTCAAATCCCCTTGCCCGGCAGATTGCCGCCCGCAGAAGCGCCTTGGACATCCGTGGGGCGGTTTCTGTGTTGGAAAAGGCAGTGGAATATGCGCAAAGCAATGTTTCCCCGGGGGCCATTTGCGGATGGCTGGCTTGGGAATTGAGATAAATGGAGGATACCATGGAAGAAATGACAAAAAACAAGGTGGAGGTTGTGGACATTCAGTTCCGCCCCGGCCAAAAGGTTTATTATTTTTCTCCCAACGGGTTGGAATTTTCTGTGGGTGACCACGTGATTATGGACACCGCCCGGGGGGCAGAATTTGGCATCTGCACCGGCGCCAATCATTTGGTTTCGGAAACGGAAGTGGTGTTGCCTTTACGCAATATTTTGCGAAAAGCAACGGCGCAGGATGAAAAAATCGTGGCGGAGAATCGGGAAAAGGAAGAAAAAGCCTTTCGGGTTTGTCAGGAAAAAATCGCAGAGCAAAATCTGGATATGCAGTTGGTGGGCGCAGAAGCCTCTTTTGACGGCAGTAAGATTCTGTTCTTCTTCACCGCAGATGAACGGGTGGATTTTCGGGAATTGGTGAAGGTTCTGGCCAGCATTTTCCATACCCGCATTGAATTGCGCCAAATTGGCGTTCGGGACAAGGCAAAAATGGTGGGCGGTCTGGGAATTTGCGGAAGACCCTTTTGTTGCGCCAGTTTCTTGGATGATTTCCAGCCTGTGTCCATTAAAATGGCAAAGACTCAGAACCTTTCTTTGAATCCCACTAAGATTTCCGGTACTTGCGGACGGCTGATGTGCTGTTTGAAGTATGAGCAGGATGCTTATGAGGATTTACTCCGTAACGCCCCAAAAGCGGAATCGTTGGTGGATACTCCGGAGGGTCGGGGCACTGTGACGGAAGTTAATTTGCTGGGGCAAAAGGTGAAGGTTCGGTTGGAAGATCGGCCGGAGGATATTTTGACCTTCCGCAATGAGGAAATTGCGGTATTGCGAAGCGGAAAGGCCAAGAAAACCGATACGCCAGTTCCGGAGGATTATGCGCCGGTTTCCGGTGTTGTCCAGACCAAGAAAACTCAGGAAGAAAAACCGTTGTTTTTGGATTCCATCAAACTGCGCTATACCAGCGAAGTGATTGCGGAACAAACCCAGCAAAATCCGGAACCGGAAATGCCAAAAGCCCATCGGCAGGAGCACGGCAACCGGAAAAAGCGGGATAAGCAAAAGGAAAGAACCACGGAGACAGCGCAACCGAAGTCTCCGGAAAACGGCGGGGAGAAAAAAGCCAATCGTCATCGTCGGTTCCATCGCCATCATCGACCCAAAGGAAATAAGCAGGGCGAGTAAGAAAATAGAAAAAAGCAGACTGCAAGCGCAGTCTGCTTTTTGTTTATTTCTTATTTTCAAGACGGGCAACCAACAATATATGAACCCCATTGAAAAGAAATGCAAGAAAGTTTTTTCGCTTTGTTATTCCGACAAAATCAGCCCCCGTTTCGTGATACCATGGGATGGGAATTTGTGGAAAGGGTTGAAGTAGTATGTTGGTTTCTTTGGGAATTTATGTCAGACGGGGGCAGAGAACCATAAAGCGTTGGCTGATGGACCCTCGATTACATACTTTGGCGCGGAGTGTGGGTTGTCTTTTGGTAGGATTTGCCTGCGCGGCTACCAGTTTGGGCAATCATTATCAACCGGTGGCGCTGGGAATTGTGTGTGCTTCTACCGGTTTTTCTACGGTGCTTCTGACCCTGGGAGCAGTGGCGGGATATTTGACGTTTTGGGGCATGGCGGGCGTTCAAGGTGCAGTTTGGGTGCTGGCTGGCCTTTTGGCTGCGGTCATATTTGGAGGCAGAAAAATTCTCCAGACCACGCCCTTGCTTATGCCGGCACTTTCCTGCTTGATTGTGGCGCTGACAGGGCTGGCGTTTCAGGTGTTTTGGGCGGATACCACCGCCGTGTGGATTTATTTGTTGCGCATCGGGATGGCAGCGGCTTGTACATGGGTATTTTCCTTAGCCAATCAAAGACGGGATCCGGTAGTGAAATGGTTGTGCTGTTTTTTTGGTGTGCTGGCGCTGGCGCAAATCACCGTTACGCCCTATGTGGGGCTGGGGTATGTAGGGGCAAGCCTTTTGGCTTGTATGGGCCCCTTTCCTGCCGCCGCATTGGGAGGACTGGCCTTGGATTTGGCGCAAATCACACCGGTTCCGATGACTGCGGTTTTGAGTTTGGCATATCTTTCCCGGTTGTTGCCCCGGGGGCCAAAATGGTTGCATTGTACTGCGCCCGTGCTGGTGTACGGGTTTGTGATGGGGCTTTGCGGTACGTTGGATTTGTTGCCGATGGCAGGGTTGTTTATTGGTGGTGTGGGCGCGTTTGCAACACCGGGGAAAACGGATGTTTCCCGTCGTCGGGGAGAGACCGGGGCGGCGCAGGTGCAACTGGAATTGGTCGCCGGTGTGCTCTATCAAGCCCAAAACCTTTTACAAATGATAGAAGAAGCGCCCATTGACGAAGAGGTGTTAATTGCCCGGGCTACGGAACGGGCATGCAACAGTTGCCCGTGTCGAAAGACGTGTCGGGAGAAAGGGCAGTCCTTGACCACGGAGTTGCTCCATAAGCCTTTGGGGAATGGGGAGGATTTGCCGGCCGGTTGCCGAAAAACCGGCAGAATGTTGCAGGAATTGCGCAGGAGTCAGGAGCAATTGCGTACCATTCGGGCAGATCGGGATCGCCGTCGGGAGTATCATTATGCGGTGGTTCAGCAATATGGATTTTTGGCAGATTATCTTCGGGATGTGTCCGATTCTCTGGCCAAACGGAAAGACCCGGCGGTGCAATGGTATCAGCCGGAGGTGGCGGTATGCTCTGCCAGTCGGGAGAAGAGTAACGGTGACCGTTGTTTGTGGTTTGCCGGGGTGGAGTGCCGGTATTATCTTCTGCTTTGCGACGGCATGGGAACGGGAGAAGAAGCAGCGCAAGAAGGAAAACGGGCAGGATATTTGTTGAAAAAACTGCTTTGCGCCGGCTATCCGGCCCAATATGCCCTGCGTACGGTAAACAGTTTATGCGCTTTGCAGGGAAAGGCAGGCATTGTAACGGTAGATTTGGCGGAGTTACATTTGGATACGGGAAAGGCAACCCTATATAAGTGGGGCGCGGCGCCATCGTATTTGGTTGCCCGGGGAGAAC
>JAZKZB010000100.1:0-3137 GCA_045612425.1 Faecousia sp. | reverse complement strand
AGCTTGTAAATGTTGACAATTTGATCAACAGAATACGGCTCAACAGACTGCTGACCATCTCGCAAGGAAGTATCCGTGATCCAGATTTCCTCCGGCATATTCATGGGCACACGCCGATGGTTAAAAGAAACCTTCGGAACGTCGCCGTATGAAAACAAATCCCGTATCAAGTTCGGCTCCGATACATCCTGCAAAGAATAGCGGTAGGATTTCTGTTCCAAAAGGTTAGTTTTATTGGAAATTTCAAGCATGGTTAATCTCCCTTCCTTATTGTTTGTTTCTTTGTATACAATTATACTGCAATTCATGAATTTGTCAATAGAAAATACAGCAGCCTAAAAAGACTGCTGTACTCAAACTTTCCCGACCCAAATATGCCAAAAAAATTGTCATTGCCCAAGGTTTTAAAACAAAAATTCCACATTGTAATGGGTAATCCACGCATTGATTTGCAACAAGAATGCCAATGTCTGCGGTTTTTTCATCAATTGACCGTACCACGGCCATTCAGACTCTGATTCCATAAGTTTTTCCGCCTCCGTAACGGAAATCAGTTCAAAAATTGGGGCATCCGGTTGGCGAAGCAGCGACTGGAAACGGGCGCTGACCATCTCCAAATACAATGGGTGATAGGTCTTCGGGTAAGGACTTTTCTTGCGAAACAAAACCTCTTCCGGCAAAATACCTTTCATTGCATAACGAAGCAACCCCTTTTCCTTCCCTTGATAATCCTTAAATTCCCAAGGAACACCGTATAGATACTCAGCAATTCGATAATCGCAGAAAGGAACTCTGACTTCCAAGCCAGAGTACATACTCATTCTATCTTTCCGATCCAAAAGTGTCTGCATAAACCATCGGAAATTTAGGTTAACCATTTCTTTCATCCGACGTTCTTCCTGCGTTGCATTCGGTAATACATCTGTTTCCCGGCAAGTGGTTTCATATCGCTCCCGCACAAAATCCATAGCGCCGATAGAAAGCGAATCTCTAAGCAATTTGCTTCGTTGCAACGTATTCTGCGCCCACGGGAATCCCGCGGCGCTTCTTACCTGAGGATCCCGATACCAAGGATACCCTCCGAATATCTCATCGGCGCACTCTCCTGACAGCGCCACAGTTACATGGTTTTTCATTTCCTTACAAAAGGCGAGCAATGAAAAATCCACATCCGCCATACCGGGCAAATCCCGGGCAAAAGTGGATTCCTCCAAGACATTGACTAAATCCTGAGGTGTTAATACCGTCCAGGTATGGTCCGTTTGAAATGCGCTTTGCATTTGCCGAATGTAATATCCGTCTGCATTCGGCTGAAATTTATTGGGAACGAAATATTTCTCATTGTCGGTATAGTCCACAGAAAAGGTTTTTAATGTCTTTTGTTCTTCCCGAAACGCATTGGCGCACACTGCAGTGATAATGCTGGAGTCCAAACCTCCGGACAAGAATGTGCCAATTTCCACATCGGAAACCATCTGTCTATGGATAGCATCCACCACCAACTCCCGAACTTTTTGCGCAGTATCTTCAAAGGTATCTGTATGTTCTCTGTCTTGCAGTTTCCAGTAGCACCGCGATGAAAATTTCCCCTGTTGGTAATACCCAAACCAGCCGGGTTGTAACTCATAAATCCCGCGAAATACTCCGCTACCGGGTGTCCTCCCCGGCCCTAACATTAGAATTTCCTTAGCGCCTATTTCATCCAACTGAGCCTTTACCGTCGGATATGTCAGAATAGTTTTGATTTCTGATGCAAATAAAAAACCACCGCTATGCGCTTTATAAAATAATGGTTTTACACCAATTCTATCCCTTGCTAAAAACAGTCGTTCTGCTTTATGTTCCCATACTCCAAATGCAAAAATACCATTTAATCGGTGAACACATTCTTCCCCCCATTGTCCATAGGCATGAAGAAGAACCTCCGTATCGGAATGACTGTTAAAAATATGTCCGCAAGAAGTCAATTCTCTCTTCAACTCATGGGTATTATACAATTCACCATTATAGACAATCGTAAATGTTTCATCCCCACGACACCAGGTCATTGGTTGTTTTCCGCCGTCAATATCGATAACTGCCAATCTTGCATGAAGTAACGTACAAGGACCATTTCTGTAAAAATCCTGACTATCAGGGCCTCTGCGTTGCATCGTCTGCAACATTTCAGACACGATTCTTTCACCTGTTTTCAAATGGAAAACTCCGGCAATTGCGCACATATTCCATCCCTCCTGATGACACTATATGCTAAGGATTCAAAATCTTGTGTTGAAAATCCATGCACAATTATCCAGTGGAAGCATATCATACTTTGAGCACCGAAAGGAGGGATTCTATGCCAACCGGCTATATTCAAGTACATGCATTCACCAGTTTTGCCCAAATACCATTGCAAAATGTAGCAATTTCTGTCAGCGCCCAGGATGGCACCGCTATCGCACTACGTTTAACAGACAGAAGCGGAAACATCGTGCCCATCCCCCTGCCCGCCCCGGAACTCTCTGCGGGTCAAGCGCCGGACAGCGGAACTGTCCCATTTACAACCGTAACCATTAGCGCCCAGATTCCGGGATATGAGCAAATCACGGTAGAACGGGTACAATTATTTCCAAACACAACAACATTACAAGAATTAGAAATGATTCCGTTGTCTGAACTCCCAAGTCAATGGAATCGAACGGAATTGTTCGATACACCACCGCAAAATTTATAGGAGGTATCCATGCCAACCGTTATTCCCTTTATCCCCCAAAGAATCACTGTCCATTTAGGTTCACCCAGTTCAAATGCACCTAACGTTACCGTCCCGTTTATAGACTACGTCAAAAATGTTGCGTCCAGTGAAATTTATCCAACATGGGATGAAAGCGCCCTACGCGCTAACATATTGGCCATTGTTTCCTTTGCATTAAACCGTGTATACACAGAATTTTACCGTAGCCGCGGCTATAATTTTGATATTACCAACTCCACTGCAATAGACCAATATTTTGTCAACGGACGCAGTTATTTTGAAAATGTATCCAGAATTGTGGATGAATTATTTAATGACTACCTTCGTCGCCCCGGTTTTGTGGAGCCTCTTGCCGCAAAATTCTGCAATGGCACAACCGTTACCTGCGAAGGGCTCAGCC
>JAZKZB010000099.1:0-3336 GCA_045612425.1 Faecousia sp. | reverse complement strand
TTCTCGGATTTATACAGTCCGCGTCTGTTGGTGGCACCGCCTTATCCGCAGTCATCTACGGTCTGTTGGGGGAGGTTTTGCCGCTATATCTTATTTTCGTAATCGGCAGTGGGATTTCTCTTATCCCCATGCTATATATGTGCTTCCATATAAAAACAAAAGAATTTATACTAAAGCATTGCGAATAACCAACTCCGCAACAAGGCATCCCTTCTGTAAATGCAAAAGACAATTTCACATAACAAACATTTTTGAAAAGATTGTTGTTTTCTTGACCCTTTTGTGTTATAATAGAAAAAACAAGGACAAAAATTTGATTTGTCTCGCTTTTCGGAGGTGCTTTTTATGGCTGAATCTCACAATTTCCGCAGTGCTTTTCACGGTTTCAACCGAGAAGACGTGGTGCGCTACATTGAATATGTGAATCAAAAACATAATAGTTATGTCAACCAACTAAAATCGGAAAACAAGGCCTTGAAGGACGAATTGGAAGCCCTCCAAAAAACCAACACCTCCGGCGCTGAAAAGGATGCCTTGATTGCCCAATTGCAATCCCAACTTTCTCAACTGTCTGCCACTGACGAATCCGGCGAACCCAGCGCAGAGTTGGAGGCTTACCGACGGGCAGAACGGGCAGAACGAGCCGCCCAGGAACGGGCAGAGCAGATTTATTTCCAAGCCACTGCCACCTTATCGGAAGCCGCCATACGCGTGGAGGATGCTACCAAGGAATTTGACGGCATCTTAGAGCAACTGAGCGCCCAAAGCGCTCAACTTCACAACGCAGTAGCATCCGGGAAAATTGCCCTGCAAGAGGCGGCAGATACCATGTACGCTATCCGCCCCAGAGAAGAATAAAGCAAAGACGCATACGGATTTCGTATGCGTCTTTTGATTGGAGAAATTATGCAAATTCGAAAAACATCTTATTACGATGAATTTACCTGTCTGGCAGGAAACTGTCCCGACAGTTGTTGCAAAGAATGGGAAGTCCAAGTTGACCCTGACACCGCAAAATACTACCGTTCCCTTCCAGGCCCGTTGGGTCAGCGGTTACGGCAAGTCATGAAAGACGATGCCCTATTCGGCACGGTGATGATCAACGAGGAAAATCGATGCCCCATGTGGCGCGCAGATGGTCTTTGTGAAATTCAGGCGCAGTTAGGCGAAAAGGCCCTTTGTAAAACCTGCCGGCAATACCCTCGGTTAACCCATGATTACGGTGACTTTATAGAATATACTCTGGAACTTTCCTGTCCTGAGGCCGCCCGACTGATTCTTACCTCTCCCCCGCTTCCCATGATAGAAACAGAACTCCCCGGGAACAATGTGGCAGACTACGATGAAGACCTTATGACCCTTCTGTTGGAAAGCCGGAATACTGCCCTCGCCCTTTTAGAAAACCCGAAATTGACCGTACCGGAGGCTTTGCAAGCCCTCCTCCTGTATGCGCATCATGTACAATCTCTCATTGACGGCGGAGAATGCATCCCCTTTGAGATACGCCGGGCCCTATCTACCGCCTCTGAATGGGTACAAACACCGGACACCTCGGCCTTTTTGGCTTTTTTCTCTGAACTGGAAATGCTCAACCACAACTGGGGGCAACGGCTACGCCATCCCCATCCTACCCTCTGGCACGACGGCTTTCGGAATCTCGCCCGTTACGGGATTGAACGCTATTGGCTTCAAGCCGTCAGCGACTATGATTTGGTTGGCAGGACAAAATTGATTATATCCTCTTGTATATTGGTACGCATTTTAGGCGGCGATTTTCTTGCCACCGCCCAAACCTACTCCAAAGAAATCGAAAACAACATCGACAATGTAGATGCCATTTTGGACGGTGCTTACACCTCCCCCGCTTTAACAGATATTGCCTTACTCAGCCTACTTCGTGAATAACAAAAAGTGCATTGCGAAAGCAATGCACTTTTTCTTGTTAACCTCCGTTGCGTACCTGCATGAACAAACTTTCCATATATCTGGAAATTTCTTCCGGCAGATAGCAGAAACTGGTGCCATTGATCAAAACATCTTCGCTGGGGTACACCACTTCACTATTGGCAAGGGATTCGTCCATATAGTCCTTCGCGCCAATAATAGGAGAACCATAGCAGATATAATCCATATTTGCACCGGAAATTTCAGGTCTGCACATAAAATCAATAAACAACTCTGCCGCATCCTTTTCCTGTGCGCATGCAGGAATGCACATGGCGTCAATGAAAAGATTAAAACCTTGATTTTGGGGCAGATAGAACGCCAAGTCAGGGTTATTTTCCATCATTACCATGCAGTCACCGGCATAATAAGCAGCAATAGCGGCTTCCCCGTTTTCCATGGCATTGTACACTTCATCCATGACGTAATTTTGCACCAGGGGCACTTGCTCCTTTAATTTTGCCGCGCAGGCAAGAAGTTGCGTCTTATCCGTGGTATTTACGTCATATCCCAGCAAATACTGAGCAATGCCGAAGGCATCCCGGGAGTTGCCGAACATCAAAATGTCGTCGGCATACTTTTCGCTCCACATAACGCCCCAACCCAGACTTTCCACATCTTCTTTATCTACCACAGTGGTATTATACAAAATGCCGACCGTTCCCCATGTGTAAGGAACCGAATACCTGTTTTCCGGGTCATAGGCGGTGTTCTTAAACGCCTCATCCACATACTGATAATTGGGAATATTGGAAAAATCCAATTCCAAGAGCATATTCTCCTGAATCATCCGGGCAATCATATAGTCCGACGGGATAATCACGTCTACACTGATACCACCGGTAACCAGTTTGCTATACAACGATTCATTGGAATCATAGGTCATGTAGTTAACCTTAATATTGGGATAGGCTTTTTCAAATTCCGCAATAATATCCATGGTATCATCCGAACCGTCGGCAATATTCTGACCCCAGTTATAAACGTTAATGACCGTTTTTTTCTGACGGGCATTGGAAATCAACAATCCACCGCCAACCAAAAGCGCCACCACCAGCACACAGGCAACTGCCCGCTTAAAGACACGCATTCCCTTGGTAGGGCTGACCGCTACCTTTTCCTTCTTTTTCTTTTCACTGTGAACCTGAATCACATTCATGGTCACCATCAGCGCAAAAATCAAGAAGAACAACAAAGTGAACATGGCGTACACTTTCGGCTGAATGGGCTTTTTGGTATAGGAGTAAATTTCCACCGGCAATGTTACAAAATCAGAACCGGTAACGAAATAACTGATGACGAAATCATCCAGACTCATGGTAAACGCCATAATAGCGCCGGAAATAATGCCGGGCATAATTTCATGGATGGTCACCTTGAAAAATGCCTGCA
>JAZKZB010000098.1:0-1999 GCA_045612425.1 Faecousia sp. | reverse complement strand
ATTCGTTTTTTATCACGCTCATGCAGTCCGGGACGACTTGCAAGCCAAATCCAATGTACCAACATTTCTCTTTTTCTCCTATCTATCTGTCTGTCATCTGCCACATCACAATGGCAGCCGCCACAGCGGCATTTAAGGATTCACAATGGGGGTTCATGGGAATTATCAAGGCTTCTTGCGCTTGATCCAGAATTTCTTGTCGCACTCCGCTTCCTTCGCTTCCGATCACCACTGCCGCCTTTTTCAAATCCTTCTGCCGTAAATCCTGCGCAGTATCCGTCAAGGCTGTCACCGCAACGGGGATGCCTGCCTGATCAAAGGCAACTTTCACTTCCTGCCAAGTGGTTCGCCAAATAGGCATCCGAAACACGGCGCCCATAGACGCCCGAACGGTTTTGTGATTATAAAGATCCGCACACCCTTCTAACAACGCAACAGGAATATCCAGCGCATCCGCAGTCCGCAAAATCGTTCCCAAATTTCCGGGGTCTTGAATCCCGTCCAGCAGTAACATTCCCTTTTGCGCCACAAAAGATTTCTCCTCAGGCATTCGGCACAGAAACAGTGCGCCCTGAGGGGCTTCCATGGGAGAAATATCCGCCATTACATCCTCCGGCACACGAACAATGCGCACCGATTCCGGCAGGGACACTTGCACATTCTCAGACAAAATCACAGTATCCAACTGCCCGTAACGCAAAGCCTCCTGCAAAAGTTTAACCCCATCTGCCACAAATAAGCCGGTGGTTTCCCGTTCTTTTCGGGAAGACAACAATTTACGCACCTGCTGTAACAATGGGTTTTTTCGGGAAGTAATTCGTTGTTCCATCATAATCTTTGCATGGATTCAATGGCCTTGCTATCTCCCAAGACCACCATAACGTCCCCTTCCAATACTTGATAATCTGCAGAGGGGGATACATTGATTTTCCCTTCCCGACGAACAGCCAGGATGTTAACGCCCAATTTGGCACGAACATTCAATTCCTTCAGCGTTTTGCTATACCAACTCTTCGGGGCTGGCAATTCCACAATGCCGTAATCCTCAGAAAGTTCAATGTAATCCAGTACATTAGGGCAAGACAGACTCTTAGCCAGCCGGTAGGCGTTTTCCTGCTCCGGAATCACCACACGGCTTGCGCCCAATTTCTCCAACACCCTGCGGTGCACATCATCATGGGCCTTGCAAACAACATAAGGAACGCCCAATTCCTTCATATTCATTGTAACCAATACAGAGGCCGCCAAATTATCACCGATGGCAACAATCGCGCAATCTATATTGCGAACACCCAATGATTTCAAAACTTCCTTGTCCTGGCCATCCCCCACCACAGCATGGGTAACGTCCGCAGAAATTTGCTGAACCAATTCCGGGGAAATATCCATTGCAAGCACTTCGCATCCCAATGCGCAAAGTTCCCGCGCAACCTGAGCGCCAAACCGACCCAAGCCAATTACCGCATAAGATTTCATTATAATTCCTCCTTATTGAGTACTGCTATCATTCTTTTTCCGTTGTCTTTTCTACTGCGACAAAACCGCACAGATTTCACCGGATTCCCTTATCCAATCAAAAGATTTGTCTGGGCATACCGGAATCGCTCTTCTGCCTTATTTCCGGTTAAGAAACTCAAACTCAATGTCAATACGCCAACTCTACCGAAATACATATAAAGAATCATTAAAAACTGGGCAGGAATACTTAAAACAGGCGTAACACCTGCAGTCAGTCCCACTGTGCCCAATGCAGAAACCGATTCAAACAATGCATCCGTAAAACTCACCGGCGAAGTCATGCTGATAAATGCACCGCCAAACACGGCCAATACCATGAGAATCGTCACAATGGTCATGGCATCTAAAACCTGCTCGTTGGGAATGGTTCGCTTAAATACACACACACTTCCCTTTCTGCGAAGTCTGGTATACAAAAACAGGAACAGCACCACCATCGTTACCGTTTTCACGCCGCCGGCAGTAGAACCGGAAGAACCGC
>JAZKZB010000097.1:0-4858 GCA_045612425.1 Faecousia sp. | reverse complement strand
CATGGCTACGATCCGACTTGTGTTACGTGGACGGACGTGGCTGCATCCAATGTCTATGCAGTTAACTGTCAGCCCATTATTCACAATATGATGGTCAATGGTGTCAGCACCGATATTCTGGCTTTCTCCGGTTTTAATGCTATGGGTCAGGAATCCCGTTACCGTATGCCTTTGGTATTTAGTTCTACCACTGACGATGGTGCTAACTTCCGAAATATCCAGAATATTTTCTTCCAGACGCCCTTCAACCATCAGACGTCTGAAGAAAACTGGTGCACCGACTACTGCACCAATATTTCCTACGCAAAGTTCGGAAAGAATATGTTTGTTGGTTGGGATGACCCTACTGGCTTTGCAAAAGGTGACTCTCAATGGCCTCGCAGCGCTATGGTGATTACGGATTTTGACGATTGGTTCACTAAGACAAAGGGCGCATATGATTCCTTTGAACACGGCTCCGCCGAAAGCGAAGGCTGGTATATTCAGGAAGGAACAGGCACAATTTCCAGTTCCAAACAAACTGACGGTGGAAATTCCCTGCATTTGTCCGGTGACTTCAAGGCTTCCAGATATATCCCGTATTTGCAGGATGGTAAGATCGCGATTAATGTGTATATTGGGAGTTCTGCCTACTTCAACATGGAATTGCAAAGTGCCTATACCAGTAATGAAAAAGATGGAGTCAGCCCGTTGTATATCCGTGTTTCCGGAGATAAAGTTTATGCCAACGGTTCTTCCAGTAGTTTTGGAACTTTGAACAAAAATGCGTGGAATACCATCGTGTTCGATTTGAACCTGACGGAGGGTAAGGCAAATGTTATCATTAATGGTGCGTCTACTGGTGTGTCTGTGGATTTGACTGCCGGTGATTATGTCACTACATTCACGATGTATGAAACATCGCTTTTGGGTTCGTTAACCAGCCAGGCAATTTACATTGATGAACTCTTGGTTGTGGATTACATGAAGTAAGTTATATGGTTTTTACCCATCTGCGGATTATTCCGCGGATGGGTAATTTCATATAAATATAATGGTGGATTTGGTAAAAATACTTTCTAAAAAAAATAAATTTTGCTTGTAATTTCGGCTTAATTTATGTATAATGTTATCAACGTAATTGTGCGTTTTTGGGATAGGGTATTTTTGACCTATATACACCGAATCCTCTCGCGTTTACGAAATTTTAGAAAGGCGTGAAGAAAATGAAAATTTTGAAGCAAATGACTATTTTCTTCGTTGTTCTTGTGATGATGGTCGGCTTGCTGCCTGTCATGACATTTGCAACAAATGAACGCTCCGCTGCCGATAAGGTAGGGGACAATGTAATGCACCCTTATTATTCTGCTAAGGCCGCATCTTATTTCGAGGATCCTACCCTCGGAATGTGGCCCATGAAAGTGGCCATGAAAAGTGGCACTTATTCCATTGATATGGGTAGCGCGTGGGACAGAGACTATTTCTATCTGGCCTATGAAAAGCAGGATGGGACTCCGACCATCAACTTGAACGGTAAGACTGTGTCCGGCATTCAGGTCAAGTCCACAGATACGCTTACCTTGGTGAAAGTTCCCTTTACTGAGGCTGGCATTGTGATGAGCGAATTTGGTTATTCTTGTTCTCTCAAAGTGACTGCCGGCTGGTACACATGGGAAGGTAAAGTGTTCTTCGAAAGTAAAGAACTTAGCACTATTCCTGCACCGAGCGGTTCTACTGCGAACACTGACAACTATGGTATGGTTTTCATTGAAAACGGCTACCATTTCTTTAGCACTAAGAGCAAGGGCAGCGATTCCCGTGGCTGGTGGTGGAATATGAGCACGTTGGCTGCTTCTAACGATGAGGCTTGCAACGTAATTGAGTTTGATTTCACTCCCGTCTCCATGCCGGAGGTTTCCACGATCAAAGCTACATTGCCCAGATATATGGCTCAAGGTTTCCAAATCTTTATGAGTGACGATACTGCCGTTTCCGGTAATGATAAATACATGCATGGTTTGTTCGTCAATATCATGAACTACAAGGGCGAACTTTGCATTATGTCCGGTGATGATACGAAGAATCTCATCAAGACCGGTTTTTCCGGAACTACCACCGAGACTTTGCATGTGCGCATTGAGTATGATAATGCCAATGCTTTTGCAGAACTGCAAAATGATAAACTGGTGTTTAATAATCCTACCGCTCGTTACTATATTAACGGCACCCTGGTGGGCATTGATACCAGCGCCAAGGCTGCAAAAGGTCCTACCAATGGTAAGAATGCATTGGTCTTGTCTTGCAAACCCGTATCCGGCAAGGCAATGGAATTTTACGTGACCAATTTCCGGATGGGTTATGACGTGCAGGCTCCCATGGATGCGACTGCCATTGGTTCTATGAGCGTTAACTCCATTACTACCGTAAATCCTACTGACGGAACAGCACCTTACGCGGTTCTGCCCAGCATTATGCCCGGCGGTCAAATGAACGGCGTGGAACTGGAATGGACCAGCGGCAATCCCGATGTGATGGATAATACCGGTAAGGTTTTGAATCCTTCTTATGAAGGTGACATTACTATGATTGCCACCATGAAGGGAACCACCGCATCCAAGTCCTTTAAACTCATGTTGAAGAGCGGTGTTCTTTGTGTCGTCGGTATTGATGATGTGATTCACACCCTCTTTAATGCCAAGGCTGCCGGCTACTTTGATACCCCAGCCTTAGGTTTGTGGGCGCTGGATGCATGGCTGAAAAATGGCAATGATTTCATTGATTTTGGCGCCGCATGGGACCGTGACTATATTTATCTTGCTTACGATAAGCAGGATGCGACTCCGGCCATTATCCTGAACGGTCTTTCCTGCGATAAGTATGAAATCAAGACAACGGATGCGTATACCTTGGTGAAAATCGCTCTGGCTGACGTTGGTATCCTGATGGGTGATTTTGGTGAAGTTTGTGCGCTGAATATTACAGTGGGCAATTATACTTGGAACGGCACCATTTATATGGACTCCAAGGAATTGGATACCCTTCCTTCAACGCCCTCCGTCAATAGTGGCGCTCTGAATGGGTATGGCGTAGAAATTAAGGATGGTAATAATTACCGCTGGTACGCAACGGATACGACCTATGACAGTACTTCTTCTAACAAGGCGAACCGTAATATTGCGCAACTTACCTGGTGGAGTACTGCGCAGGCAGCCGCCGGTAAAACGGCTAACGTTGTAGAGTTTGACTTCATTCCTACGGATATGCCTGCGGCTTCCGCCATTGTTTCCAGTGGTGATAACCTGGCGCTCTCTCAGGGCTTCCAGTTGTATTTGTCTGATAGCGCTGCAATTAGTGGTAACGAAGATTACAAGCACGGCTTCAATATGGGCATTGTGAATTTGCAAGGGGAATTTGTGATTGTTTCCAATGCAGTGGCAAAGAATGTTTATCCCACCGGAATTCCCGGTTCTTCCACAGAACCTTTCCATGTCCGCATTGAATACGATAACATGGATGCATGGGCAAAATATGATTCGGAAACGAAAACTCTTTCCTACAACGCATGTACGGTACGCTATTATGTGAACGGTACGTTGGTAGGTACGGATTTGGATGGCAAGGCTCCTAAGAAAGGACCTACTAATGGTAAAAACGCCATTGACATGAGAGGCATTCCCGTTCCCGGCAAGACCATGGAATTTACTGTTGCCAATTTCCGCTTAGGCTATATTGACCAACTGACCTTGGACAATACGGTTTTAGACGGTATTAAGTTCGATGATATTAAGGGCAACAACCTTTCTGCCAGCGGTGTTGGATCTGATTTGGTATTGCCTAACTATGCTCCCGGCGGTAAACTCAACGGTCTGGAAATTACTTGGAAGAGCATGCAGCCCGATGTAATTACCGATGATGGTAAAGTGCTCAATGCCAATTATGATGGCTTGGTAGAATTGGTTGCTACCGTTAATGCTACCGGCGCGCAAAGAAGCATCTACCTGAAGATGGCAAATAGCAAGTTGACCGTTCCCGGCGCAACGGGCATTACCATTGACGGCAATCTGAATGATGGCGCATGGACATTTGTGGATAAATTGGTTGGCGATAGCAATCCCAAGCGATTTGGCGCAGTTTGGTCCGGTGATTCTCTTTACATTGCGTGCGAAAAAGTAGATTTGTCTACGGTAAAAGTGTACATCAACGGCAATCTGATTACGGATTTTGAAGGAAAATCCGGAGATTTGTATACTGAAATTAAAGTGCCTATGGCATCTGCCGGGATTTCCGGTGCTGCAGGCACTGTGTGCAGTGTTTCCATTCAGGCCGGTGACTTGGCATGGTACGGCACATTCACCCTTGGCAGCGCAGTTGGCAGTTTTGGTGTAAAAGAAATTCTGCTGATTGTTTTGATCGTTCTGTGTGCAGCCTTTATCGGTTTGCTTGTCTGGGCTTTCTTTAAGCGGGAATTGCTGAAAAAACTCTGGTTTATCATTGTGCTTTGTGTCTTGCTGTTGGCCGGTATCGGCAGCGGAATCGCCATGGCATTGGTGAAGATTCCCTTCGATGACGGCAGAAGCAGTCAAGCAAAACTGCAAATGCCCACCTCTACCTTGGGCTCCATGATTCCCAATCTGAATTATCCCTACGGCAGTGTGACTGCAGATACCGCGGATAGCGTTATGATTGAGGTTCTGGATGTCACAAGAGATGACTTTGAGCAGTATGTCAAATTAGCAAAGAAGAGCGGATATACGGATGCCATTGCAGACCAAAGTAACTGCTATATGGCAAACAATATTGATAACTATATCTTCTCCGTCAACTATGCGGAAAACGAAGCGAAGATGTATGTTTCCATTGCCGTACCTTCTTTCCTGAC
>JAZKZB010000096.1:0-1593 GCA_045612425.1 Faecousia sp. | reverse complement strand
CAGCCCAAAGCGGCCATTATTGGCCCTGTAAAACATTTAGGCGTAAAGATTTATTCGGGATAAATCAAATATTTCTTTCTTTGGACACGGAAGCGGGCCACATCCTCCTTCCAAGTAGCCTCAATCTGGGCTGCGGAATGGCCGGCTACAATCATTTCGCGAATGCGACGCTGACCTGTCAGCAAATCGAAAAATCTGTTTTTCAAGAAGAAAGATTCCTTATCCTCCATGCGCCGGTAGGCATCCACCACATAGCTGAGGTCTATACGAGAAAGCTTTTGCAGTTGGGAAAGACTGATGCCAGTCAAATCCACTCCATTACACTGTTCTCCCAAGAGCGGCGGCTTCTTGGCTCCAGGCCTGCTTTCGGGCACGAAAGAATAGGTACACCCCTGCATATCGGGATGGCCGTAAATCTGGAAGGGATGGTCGGTACCCCTACCCAGAGAAACGCAGGTTCCCTCGAAATAACAAGTACTGGGATAGAGATAGATTGATGCCATGTTTGGAAGATTGGGACTGGGCGCAACAGGCAATTTATAAAAAGACTGATGACTATAGCCCGAACATGGTATAACTGTAAGTCCGCAAGGCGGCACCCAGCCTTCGCCGGTTGCCATAAAGGCCAGTTCGCCCAGCGTCATGCCATGGACAATGGGGATGGGCAGGGCACCAACGCCGCTTTTCAGACTCATGTCCAATATGGGGCCATCAACAAAATGGCCATTGGGATTGGGACGGTCCAATATGACAACTTGTGCACCCGACTGGCTGCATCTACGCATCAGTTGCAGCATGGTTACATAATAGGTATAATAACGCAAGCCCACGTCCTGTATATCAACGACAAGGACATCGAAGCGGCTCATGGCCTCATCGGAAGGTCCAGGACGCTTGCCGTCATAAAGGGAAAGAATGGGAATTCCCGTGTCCGAATCCACACTGCTTGCCACCCGCTCGCCGGCATCGGCATTGCCACGGAAGCCGTGTTCGGGCGAGAAGAGAGTGGTGACCTCCACCTTTTCCTTTACCAACACATCAAGAATATGTATTCCGTCGCTCAGACGGCCGGTCTGATTGCTGAACACTGCAACCCTTTTCCCTTTCAACAAGGGCAGATAAGATTCAGGCTTGTCATCACCCAAAAGAAGACTGTCGTTAACCCAAACCGGCTCGGCAGCACGGAGGGCAAAAAGCGAAAGCACCCAGAGACAAATACAGAAACAACGTTTTCCCATAACTTTTTTCAGAGATACATTATATATAATATGTAAAGCGGAAACAAACCGTCTTAAAACACAAAAAGGAACTACCGAAGTAATTCCTTTTCTGTGCTGCGCTTCAGGATGGGTTTGAACCAACGACCCCATGATTAACAGTCATGTGCTCTAACCAACTGAGCTACTGAAGCAGTTGCAATCTCGGAAGTAAACTTTGCGCTTCAGGATGGGCTTGAACCAACGACCCCATGATTAACAGTCATGTGCTCTAACCAACTGAGCTACTGAAGCAACTTTTTTGAGTTTTTCCTCAATTGCGCTGCAAAATTAGAGCTTTTTTGCGAAATATGCAATATCTTTGCAAAAAAAATAC
>JAZKZB010000095.1:0-6880 GCA_045612425.1 Faecousia sp. | reverse complement strand
TGGAAAGGTGGAAGTCCACCAAACGGTAACGACCGCCAAAGGGTAAAGAAGCGACCGTTCTCTTTTCGGTCAGTTCGGTCAGAGAGGCGTCATTGGCAAAGATAATACCCATTATATTCATAACTGCGCCCTCCTTATTTCATTTCACCGGGCAAAAGCACCGTATTTTCTTCAATGACAGCGCCCTTGGAGGTGACGCTGATTTTCTTTCGTTCTTTCGGGCCGAAGGCACCGCCTACGACGGCATTTCGGCAGATGCGACTGTTTTCGCCTAAAATCGCATGGCGAACCACAGCGCCGGGTTCAATGACAACGCCGGGCATTACCACGCTGTTTTCCACAAGTGCGCCGTGACCTACCGTGCATCCGGTGGAAATGACACTGTGGCGGACTGTGCCGTAGATTTCTGAGCCTTCGGCAATGAAGCAACCGGAGGTTACGGCGCAGGCATCTATGTAGGAAGAGGGGTAGGCGTTGTTACGGGCGTAGATTTTGTTTCGTTCGCCCCCACGAATGTCAAATTCCGGTTCTTTTCCCAGCAGGTCCATATTGGCTTCCCACAGAGAATCGATGGTTCCTACATCTTTCCAATAGCCCTCAAAAGGATAGGCCATCATTTTATGACCGGTGGAGAGCAGGTAGGGGATGATATTTTTCCCAAAGTCATTGGAAGATTCGGGGTTTTCTTCATCCACCAGCAGGGCCTCCCGCAAAACACTCCAGTTGAATACATAAATACCCATGGAGGCGTTGGTGGACTTGGGATGCTTGGGTTTTTCTTCGAACTCATAAATGGAATTGTCGGGATTGGTGTTCAAAATGCCAAAACGAGAGGCTTCGGACAGCGGTACGTTACGGACGGCGATGGTACAACTGGCTTCGTGTTTTTCGTGGTATTGCACCATGGCGGCATAGTCCATTTTGTAAATGTGGTCGCCGGAGAGAATGACCACATATTCCGGGTCATAGCGCTCAATGAAATCGATATTCTGATAAATGGCGTTGGCAGTGCCCTTGTACCAACCGCTTTTTTTGTCGTGACGTTCGTAGGGGGGCAAAACCTGGGCGCAACTGCGGGTTTTATTTAAACCCCAAGGCTGTCCGTTGCCAATATATTCGTTCAATTCCAAAGGTTGATATTGGGTTAAAATGCCTACGGTATCAATGCCGGAATTGACACAGTTACTCAATGGGAAATCAATAATCCGATACTTTCCGCCAAAGGGGACGGCAGGCTTAGCGGTGTTTTCGGTTAGCACCTTCAGCCGACTGCCTTGTCCGCCTGCCAGCAACATGGCGATACATTTTTTCTTATTAAAATACATGGTTGACATCTCCTTGCAGTGAAGTAATACACGAAGGTGGATATGGGTTTTTTCTATGATACCATATTTTTTTGGATTATGATAGAGCCAAAGCATCTAAATTATTTCCTATATTTCCGTCATTTTCCACAATCTTCGGCCAAGGGATCGGTGCGCTTTGGGGAATGTCCACGATGTTTGACCGTTTTTCCAACCAAACCGTTCCCAGCCAACGACCGAATTTTATACCAATGCCCGGAAGGCGCGCCACTTCCTTATATCCCACATGGGTATGGAAAGCCAAAGAATCGGTGTTCTCTGAGGTAACGACAGCATAGATAACCCGATACCCTTGCAGAAAGAGCAATTGCTCCAACACCCGGTAGAGTTTTGTGCCCATACCTTGACGTCTGGCGTCTTGCGCCAAATAGACAGAAACCTCGCAACTCCATTGGTAAGCGGTGCGGGTGTAGGGCAAACTGGCGTAGGCATACCCGCATATTTGTCCTTGTTCTTCCCACACCAGCCAAGGAAACTGGGCGGTGATTTTTTGGAAGCGTTCCAAAAAAACCTCAGGGGAGGGTGTGGAATATTCAAAACTGTGAGTGGTAGTTTCCACATAGGGTCTGTAGATGTCCAAAATAGCCGGAAGATCGGCAACGGTGGCAAGACGGATCATATAGCACGCTCCCAGTAAATTTTTCTTTTATTTTAAGAAAAAATTCCCTTTCCGTCAAGGTTGACAAGGAACAAAAATAGGAGTAAAATACCAAATAGTTGAAACGAAAAAGGAGGGAACACCATGGAATCCGGTACAACTGGCAATATACCCGGTCGAAGTAGTCTGCAGCCGCGATTTTCCGTGGCTGTGTAAATCTCTTCGCCCGGTGCACTCTATGAATGATAAGGAGGTTATGCACCTGTGGCAGAACGTTTTGAAATTGTAGAAAAAGCCCTCCTCAGAATGTTAGAGGAGAAAAAATATGCCGCCTTGCGGGACATTCTGGTGGTTATGAACCCCAGTGACGTGGCGGCATTGTTCCGGGATTTGGAAGAAGAACGAATCCCGTTGTTGTTCCGTTTGCTTCCTAAGGAATTGGCGGCAGAAACATTTGTGGAGATGGAATCGGACGATCAGGAAGTCTTGATCCGCAGTTTTTCCGATACCGAACTCAAAGAAGTGGTGGACGAACTGTATGTGGACGATGCCGCTGCGTTGGTGGAAGAAATGCCTGCTAATGTGGTGAAGCGAATTTTGAAGCAGGCAGATCCGGAAATGCGCCGGAGCATCAATCAAATTCTGCGCTATCCCGATAATTCCGCCGGTTCTACCATGACCACGGAGTATGTGTCGCTGCGTCCGAATATGACGGTAGAGGAAGCCATTTTGCGGATTCGCCGGCAGGGTGTGGACAAGGAGACCATTTATACTTGTTATGTTACGGCTACGGATCGACGGCTGTTGGGTTTGGTTTCTGTGAAGGATTTGCTTTTGGCAGATAACGATGAAACCCCCGTCAAGGATATTATGTTAACCAATTTAATCTCCGTCACCACTCATACCGATAGGGAAGAAGTGGCGCGGATGTTCAGCAAATATAATTTCCTGGCTCTGCCCGTGGTGGACGGAGAAAACCGGATGGTGGGTATTGTTACCTTTGACGACGCCATGGACATTCTGGAAGAAGAGGCCACGGAGGATATGGAATTGATGGGCGGTATGATGCCGTCGGAAAAAACCTATCTGAAAAGTACGGCGTTTGATTTATTCCGCAACCGCATTCCGTGGTTGATGCTTTTAATGGTCTCGGCCACGTTCACGGGGCTGATTATTACCGCATTTGAGGGAGCGTTGGCTGCGCAAGTGGCATTGACGGCCTTTATTCCCATGCTGATGGGTACCGGCGGTAACTCCGGAGCCCAGTCTTCTGTTACGATTATTCGCGCTTTGAGTTTGGACGAAGTCCGGTTTTCTGATATTTGGCGTATTTTGCGCAAGGAATTGCTCACCGCCTTTTTATGCGGTATTTCTCTGGCGGTGGTCTGTTTTGCAAAAATCTGGTTGGTGGACCGCTTGCTTTTGGGTAACGAGGATATTACGTTGATGGTGAATTTGGTGGTGTGCCTTGCCTTGGCGGCTACGGTGGTTTTGGCTAAGGTGGTGGGGGGATTGCTTCCCATGGCTGCCAAAGCCTTGCATTTGGATCCTGCGGTGATGGCAAGCCCGTTTATTTCTACCATTGTGGATGCTTTGTCGCTTTTGGTGTATTTTCTCTTTGCCCGGATGTTGCTGGGATTGTGAGAAAATCGAGAAAATAAAAATGAAAAACCAGCGGATGGCCTTGCGCCGTCCGCTGGTTTCTGTCTTTTGCAGGCGAAAAGCCTGATAATCACCCGGGTAAGGCATCCAGAGAGGCAAAGGAATAGCCCATTTCTTTCCATTTTAGAATTAGTTGCTCCATAATTTGCGCATTGGTCTTGGAGGTGCTGTGCAGTAAAATGATGGCTCCGTTGTGGGTGCGTGGTAGTAGTTTGGAGAAGGCATATTCCGGGGTGGGCTGATTGTTTGTGTTCCAGTCCACGTAGGCCAAACTCCAAAATACGGTTTTGTATCCCAACTGCTTAGCCATTTCCAGATTCTTTTCGCTGTAAACGCCTTGAGGCGGGCGGTAGTATTTTTTTAAGTCCTGGCCGGTGATGTCCCGGTATAACGTTTCCAACTGGGTTAATTCTTCAGAAAAGGAAGAGAAGTCTGAAAGTTTACTCATGTCCTTATGGTGCATGGTGTGGTTGCCTACGATATGCCCCTCCTGCACCATCCGACGGACTAAATCCGGATTTTGGGAGATATAGTTACCTACCAGGAAGAAGGCTGCAGGGACGTTGTGCTTTTTTAACACGTCTAAAATTTGGGCGGTACAACCGTTTTCGTAACCGGCATCAAAGGTCAGGTACAGTACTTTTTCTTCGGTGTTTCCTAAGTAGCAGGCATCCAGTTTTTTTAATTGTTCTGTTCCGGCAGGCCCGATGGGAGGCGCGCCCTCCGTGCGAAAACTAAGCCCCCAAGAACCGGTGGAAATCACATTGTTCACAAGACATCGAATCCCAAATGCCAGCGCCAAAAGCAGAGCGCAGATGACAATCCACAAATCCCGTTTTCCCATGAAAAATCCCCTCCTGGGACAATCTATGTCCGGAGGGGATGGGATATTCAGGGGGTGTCAATTTTCGGAGGGAATTGTTCATTGCAATTTAGCGTGATTTTGTTATAATAGGAGAAAGAGATGGAAAGGGGTGAAATCATGGCGCAGTTATCCGATTCCGTGACCTTGCTGAAAGGAGTAGGGCCTACAAAAGCAAAGCAGTTTGCGAATTTGAATATTTTTACTTTGGGGGATTTGATTTGCCATTTTCCCCGTGGATATGAGGACAGAACGCAATTTACTACCATTGACAAACTGGAAGTGGACAAGCCTGCCTGCTTTCGCGCCATGGTGATGAATGCGCCCAAAACCAACCGTATTCGCAAAGGGTTGGATGTAACGAAAGTGCGGATAGCCGACCACACAGGGCGACTGAATGTGACGTTTTTCAACAATCGATTTGCCGCAGAGCAATTGCAATATGGACAGGAGTATGTTTTTTACGGCGCAGTATCGGGAGATTTTGTGGGTTACAGTATGACCAATCCGGTGTTTGAAGCCTTGGATTCTCCTCCCAATGCCACCAGACGGGTACTGCCCATTTATCCGTTGACGGCAGGGCTTTCCAATGTAGCCGTAGGCAAGGCGGTTCGCCAGGCGTTGGCGATTTGCGACCCCCCGGAGGAAGTGTTGCCGGCGCAGGTGCGCCAGCGGTACGGCATTTTGGAAGCCAAACGGGCTTACTATGCCATTCATGAGCCTGCGTCTATGGCAGAGGCGGAAATGGCAAAAAAACGGTTGATTTTCGAGGAGTTTTTTGTATTTTCTGCAGGGCTTGCGTTTCTGCGCGCTTCCAAGGAAAACAAGAAGATTCCGCCCTATACCCGGATGGATATGGCGGAATTTTATCAGGCGTTGCCTTTTGCACTGACTGGGGCGCAAAAGTGCGCCATTGACGAAATATTGGAAGATTTTACTAAGGGAACGCCCATGAGCCGATTGGTGCAAGGGGATGTGGGAAGCGGAAAGACCATGGTTGCCGCGGCGGCTGTTTACTGCGCCATAAAAAACGGAAAACAGACGGCATTTATGGCGCCCACGGAAATTTTGGCGGAACAGCATGGGGTTTCTCTGGAGAAACTGTTTGGGCCCATGGGGATTTCTGTGGCCTTGCTCACCGGTTCTTTGACGGCAAAGGAAAAGAAAGTCATTCGCCAGCAGATTGCCGATGGGGAAGTGGATTTGGTAATCGGCACCCACGCACTTCTTTCCGACACCACGGTGTTTTCCGATTTGGGATTGGTGGTTACGGATGAACAACACCGCTTTGGGGTGGCGCAACGGGCCAAACTTTCCGCAAAGGGGGAAGCGCCCCATTTGCTGGTGATGTCCGCAACGCCCATTCCCAGAACACTGGCGCTTTTGATGTATGGGGATTTAGCAGTATCGATTCTCAATGAATTACCTTCCGGACGGCAAAAGGTGGATTCGTTTTTGGTGGGAGAAAGTTATCGGGCCAGAATCAATGCCTTTATCCGCAAGCAGGTACAGGAGGGGCATCAATGCTTTGTGGTATGTCCTGCGGTGGAAGAAAGTGAAGATTTAGGCATAAAATCCGCCACGGTTTGGGCGGAAACTCTGCAAAAAACTGTATTCCCCGATTTACGGGTGGCGCTGATTCACGGGCAAATGAAGGGTGCGGAAAAAGAGGCCGTGATGGCGTCTTTTGTCCGAAAGGAAGCGGATGTTTTGGTGGCGACCACGGTGATTGAAGTGGGCGTGGATGTACCCAATGCGACCTTGATGGTGATTGAAGATGCCGACCGCTTTGGTCTTTCCCAGTTGCACCAACTGCGAGGTCGGGTAGGTCGGGGGAGCAGTAAGAGTTACTGCATTTTGACCACCCATAACCGTAATCCAGATACTTTGCGTCGGTTAAAGGCGTTGTGCGCCACCAATGATGGGTTCCGAATTGCAGAAGAAGATTTGCAGTTGCGTGGTCCGGGGGATTTCTTTGGCGCACGGCAGTCCGGATTGCCTGCGTTTAAGGTGGCGAGTTTGCAAATGGATTTGCAAACGCTAAAGGATGCGCAAATGGCTTCTGTGGCGTGGATTGAGACCCAGGCCACGGAGGATACTCCGGAATCTGAGGCTCTGCGACGGCGCATTCGGGAGTTGTTTTTGCGGGCCCAGGGAACTATGAACTGACAAAAGTATTTTCTTTATACTTTCTTAACACTTTCTCGGAGGAAGTGCTGAAAAACCATGAAATTGCAGGGAAAGTCTTTGCGCTTTCGTAAAAAATAAAAAATTTACTTGTAACTTCCCTGAAAATGATGTAAAATATTATGACTGGCATTCTGTCATTTTTTAAAATGCACTTTTTTGGAGGTTTTCGGAATGAAAAAACCGATTGTTTTAGTAATCATGGAC
>JAZKZB010000094.1:0-2235 GCA_045612425.1 Faecousia sp. | reverse complement strand
GGCGGCGCTCGCATCGCTTCCCAATTCCACCACGCCCGCAGATATGAATTGAAAATTGAAAATGGGCAATTATCAATTTATTGTTTTGACGACATGGGACATTATTGTACCACGGCAGACATTCTTTGTCAATCATGGGCTGCCGAGTGTTCTTGTGCAAATTTTCTAATTTTTCATAAAAACGATAAAATTTGAGTAAATTTATGTAAAAGGATTTGCTTTTTTTGCCATGTTGTGCTATACTGTAACGGCTAAAGAGTCTGCGCGCATAAAAAAGAGAGAAATAGAGAGAATTTATCATGAATTTCTTTGTAAAACTCCTGCTTGCTTTGCAAACGGAGATGACGGAACCTACCGCCTGGGGTTGGTATCACCTTTTGTGGATTGGTATTACTGCCGGGGGAATTGCCCTTTTGTATCTTCTGAAGCGTCATTGGGGTGAAAAGCAACTTAAATGGGTGTTGGCCATTTATGGAATTGTGGCATTGTGTACGGAAGTAGCCAAGCAGATTTCCTGGTCCTTTACATGGGATATGGCGACCCAAACTGCCATCTGGGACTACCAGTGGTACAGTGCGCCGTTTCAACTGTGCTCCACCCCTATTTATCTTTCCTTGATTTGTCTGTTTTTAAGGCCGGGGAAATTTCGGGAAAGTTTATTGACCTATATGTCTTTGGTAACAATCATCGGTGGCTTTATGACGCTGATTATGCCAGACAGTTGTCTGTGCGGGGACATTCTGGTGAATATCCATACCATGTGGCTACATTGCGGTAGTTTTGTGTTGGCAATTTATTTGCTCATGAGTGGACAAGCCCGGTTGGACAAAATGGGTTGGATACGGGCGTCGGTTGTGTTTCTTGTCTTGGCAGGCGTGGCATTGGCTATGAATGTCGGGGTTTATCAAAGCGGTATTTTAGGGGATGAAACCTTTGATATGTTCTATATCAGCCCCTATTTTATCAGCGTTTTACCGGTGTTTGATGTGATTCAGCAATCGGTACCTTATGTGGTGTTTTTGGCGCTATACTTGATAGCGGTTTTGCTGGGAAGCGGGATTGTTTTCTGGCTGATTCGGCTGGTGAAGTACGGTGCAAAACAATATGAACAACGGAAATCTTTGGTTTCCGATAAGATTTGAAAGGAGAAACATTATGTCTCACAAGTACGTATATCTGTTTACAGAAGGCAACGGCTCTATGCGGGAACTGCTGGGTGGCAAAGGCGCCAACTTAGCAGAAATGACCAATATCGGTCTGCCCGTTCCCCAAGGCTTCACCATTACCACGGAAGCCTGCACCCAATATTATGAAGACGGTCGCATGATTAACGAGGCCATTCAAGCCGAAATCATGGAATATGTGGAAAAATTGGAGGGTATCACCGGCAAGAAGTTCGGCGATAAAGAGAATCCTCTGTTGGTTTCCGTGCGTTCCGGCGCTCGCGCCTCCATGCCCGGTATGATGGACACGATTCTGAACCTGGGTCTGAATGAAGATGTGGTGGAAGTGTTGGCTACCAAGTCCGGCAACCCCCGTTGGGCTTACGACTGCTACCGTCGGTTTATTCAGATGTATTCCGATGTGGTTATGGAAGTGGGCAAGAAGTATTTCGAAGTTCTGATTGATGAAATGAAAGAACGCAAGGGTGTCAAGTTGGACGTGGAACTGACTGCCGAAGATTTGAAGGAATTGGCCGGCCAGTTTAAGGCAGAATACAAGTCCAAGTTGGGCGTTGACTTCCCCTCCGACCCCAAGGAGCAACTGATGGGCGCTGTTAAGGCTGTGTTCCGTTCTTGGGACAACCCCCGTGCAAATATTTACCGCCGTGAAAACGATATTCCTTATTCCTGGGGCACTGCGGTAAACGTGCAGTCCATGGCCTTCGGCAATATGGGCGATGACTGCGGCACCGGTGTTGCATTTACCCGCGACCCCGCTACCGGCGAGAAGAAGCTGATGGGTGAGTTCCTGACCAATGCTCAGGGTGAGGACGTTGTTGCAGGTGTTCGTACGCCTATGCCCATCGCTGAGATGGCACAGAAGTTCCCCGCAGCTTTCGAGGAATTCACCAAGGTTTGTGCAATTCTGGAAGATCACTATCGTGATATGCAGGATATGGAGTTCACCGTTGAGGATGGCAAGCTCTACATGCTGCAGACCCGTAACGGCAAGCGTACCGCTAAGGCCGCTCTGAAGATCGCTTGCGATCTGGTTGACGAGGGCATGATTGAC
>JAZKZB010000093.1:0-6198 GCA_045612425.1 Faecousia sp. | reverse complement strand
ACATTGTCTTCCTAAGACCGCTTGGCCTCCGACTTATCACCGGCGGAAGCGGTAGCGGAAAAACAACCCTCTTGAACACAATCTCCTCTTTAGGCGGTACTGTCATTGATTGCGATGCCGTTTACCATCGGTTGTTAACATACGATATTTCCCTACTCAAAGCCATTGAAACCCGATTCCCCAACACAGTAAAAGACGGCGTATTGGACCGCAAATCCCTTGGCAATCAGGTTTTCGATCATCCGGAAGCACTAAAAGCGCTGAATACCATCACCCACCCTGCCGTCAAAGCAGAAGTCCTGCGTTGTCTGCCGCCGGTTCCCAGTTTGGTGGCCATCGATGCCATCGGTCTTTTTGAGGGGGATTTATCCTCCCTTTGCGATGCTACCGTTGCCATACTGGCGCCCAAAGAATCCCGCATTCAACGGCTCATGCAACGCGAATCCATCCCTCGGGAATATGCCGAAAAACGAATTGCCGCCCAGAATGAAGATACATGGTATCGGGAAAACTGTGACTATGTTCTCATCAATGACGGTACCCTGGAAGAATTCCAGGGAAAATGTCTTGCATTTTGCAATGACGTTAGTATAATGAAAGAAAAATGACAAAGGAGTGTTCCCTATGAATCTTGACGAATTGCGTGAAAACCTGCTGGCGGCTCCGAAAAACGGATTTACCCGTATCAGCGCTCAAGAGCGCGCAGAAATGGAAGCCTACGCCAAGCGTTACATGGCATTTATGGACGAATGCAAAACCGAACGGGAAGCCACCACTTGGGCCGTACGGGAAGCTGAAAAGAATGGTTTCAAGCCCTTCACCCCCGGCATGGATACCAAACCCGGCGACAAAATCTACTACAACAATCGGAATAAGGCCATCGCCTTGGCCGTAATCGGTACGGAATCCTTGGCAAAGGGCGCCAACATCTGCGCCGCCCACGTGGATTCTCCCCGCATGGACTTAAAACCCAATCCCTTGTACGAAGAAGCGGAAATTGCCTACTTTAAAACCAACTACTACGGCGGTATCAAGAAGTATCAGTGGGTCACAGTGCCTCTGGCATTGCACGGCGTCGTTTACCGGAAAGATGGCACTGTCATCACCGTAACTGTAGGCGAAGACGACAATGACCCCATTTTCATGGTCTCCGATTTGCTGATTCACTTATCTGCTGACCAAATGCAAAAAACCGCAAGCAAAGTCATTGCCGCGGAACAACTCAATGTGATTTTGGGAACGGAACCTCTGGAAGGCGAAGGCGCCGACATGGTCAAACTTAACGTGATGAAGTACCTGAATGAAAAATACGGTCTGATTGAAACCGATTTCCTGTCCGCAGAACTGACCATCGTTCCTGCCGGCCGCTGCCGGGAAGTTGGCTTTGACCGCAGTTTAATCAGCGCCTACGGTCACGACGACCGGGTTTGCGCCTATGCTGAGTTGGAGGCTTTGTTCTCTCTGGATACACCCACCAAAACCGCTGTTTGCATTTTGGCCGACAAAGAAGAAATCGGCTCTGTGGGCATCAGTGGTATGCAAAGCCAGTATTTTGAGCACTTCTTAGGTGGTCTTTGCGATGCCCAGGGTGTCAAACTCTACGATTGCTTCGCCAATTCCTTCTGCCTCAGCGCAGATGTTTCCAACGCTTATGACCCCAACTTTGCAGAAACCTGTGACAAGCGGAACAATTCCAGCCTGAATTACGGCGTTTCCATTTGCAAATACACCGGCCGTGGCGGCAAGGGTGGCGCATCGGATGCTTCTGCCGAAGTGATGGGCCATATCCGCACCACTTTTGAAAATGCCGGCGTTATCTGGCAAATTGCCACTCTGGGCAAGGTCGATCAGGGTGGCGGCGGCACGGTAGCCGCTTATATGGCCAACCGCAACATTCCCACGGTGGACGCAGGCGTTCCCGTGCTGAATATGCACGCCCCCGCAGAACTGGTTTCCAAACTGGACTGCTACGAAACCATGCTGGCCTGCAAAGCAATTTATCTGGCATAAAGCAAAAAGTCGGTTGCAACTGCAACCGACTTTTTATTTCATAAATTTATCAATGGCCTGACACAGTTCGTCAATGGCGCCGCTGTCTCCGGCATTTACCGCATCCACCATGCAATGACGCATATGGTCCTGCAAGATGACCTTTCCGGTATTGTCTATGGCAGAGCGCACCGCCGCCAGTTGCACCAGTACCTCGGAGCAATCGTACCCCTCCTCCACCATGCGCTTAACCTTCTCCAAGTGGCCGATGGCCCGGGCAAGGCGATTCATGACTGCTTTTTGATTTTCGTGGACATGGCCATGACTATGGGCAATGCCATGGGCATGCATATAGGCGTGGTCGTGTTCGTGATGGTCTGGCATGACATCCCCTCCTAACCGTCTTTTTTGCATTATACCTTAAAAAAACAGAAAAAACAACCCTATCCGGGGGATGTTTTTCGGAAAATATTTTGACGAATCCGCTTCTTTCTGCTATAATAAAAAATCGAGATTATCCGTTCCGGGAGGAATTTTCAATATGCGAATGAGAAGAATGAAAAATTTAGATGCCCGCATGGAAAAATGTCAGGATTATCGCATTGTAGACCCAACAGACCATAAGGGCAACTGGCGGTCGCTGAAAGCGGACTGCGCTGAACTTTGGGTAGAAGTGGGATGCGGAAAAGGCAAATTTACTGCCGAAACCGCCCAAGCCAATCCCCATATATTACTCATTGCGGTGGAACGTTGCCGGGAAGCCATGGTGGTTGCCATGGAAAAAGCGCAATCCATGGGACTTACCAATGTGTTTTTCATTGACATGGACGTTGCAAATATAGAGGAAATTTTTGCCTCTCAGGAAATTGACCGCCTTTTTATCAATTTCCCCGACCCCTGGCCCAGAAAAAAGAACGCCAAACGTCGCCTGACCCATCGGGGATTTTTGGACAAATACTGCCGTGTGGTGCGCACCGGCGGAGAATTTCACTACAAAACCGACAACGCCCCGTTATTTGATTTTTCCTTAGAAGAATTTGAAGCCTGCGGTTTGGAAGTAAAGAACCTCACCCGAAATCTGCACGAAAATGGCCCGGTAGGCATTATGACCGGCTACGAAGAAAAATTCTATACCTTAGGCACTCCCATCCATCGCTGTGAAGTGGTCTGCAAACCCTTTGTCCTGGTGGCAGAGCCGAAAAAAGAAGAACCTACCAACGAAGCATGATTGCTTTTTCTTATCTGTCCATCCCAAAGGAGGGAGCATTATGACATATCACGCAGGAAACTGCGATGTCGCCGTAATTGGCGCAGGTCACGCAGGCATTGAGGCTGCTTTGGCCAGCGCCCGTTTAGGATTGCATACCATTTTGTTCACCATTAATTTAGATGCCGTGGGCAATATGCCCTGCAACCCCGCCATCGGTGGCACTGCCAAGGGCCATTTGGTTCGGGAACTGGATGCTTTGGGCGGTGAAATGGGCGTGGCAGCGGACAAGGCTTGCATCCAATACCGCATGCTCAACCGGGGCAAAGGCCCTGCGGTGCATTCTCTACGTGCCCAGGCAGACCGACGGAAATATCAGCAGGTAATGAAGCAAACTTTGGAACAGCAGGAAAATTTGGAACTGAAACAAGCCCAAATTACTGCCGTTTTGACCCAAGATAACAAGGTAACGGGCGTACAAACCCAGTTGGGCGCTATCTATGATGCAAAAGCAGTGATTATTGCTTCCGGCACCTATTTGGACAGCACCATTATCACCGGGGAAAGTGTGATTTCTTCCGGTCCTGACGGTATGCACCCCAGCATCGGTCTGGCAGACAATTTGCGGGCTTTGGGGTTGCCCCTTCGCCGATTCAAAACCGGAACACCTCCCCGCGTCAACCGTCGCAGTATCGACTTTTCCCAAATGGAACTGCAGCCCGGAGACGAAGAGATACAACCTTTCTCTTTCCGTACAGAGCACGCCCCCTATAACAGCGCCGTATGCTATTTGACCTACACCAACGAGAAAACCCACGAAATCATTCGGCAAAACCTTCATCGCAGTCCCATGTACGATGGCACGATTTCCGGAGTGGGTCCCCGATACTGCCCCAGCATCGAAACCAAAATCGTCCGCTTCGCCGACAAACAACGTCACCAACTGTTCATTGAGCCCTGCGGACTGGATACGGAAGAGATGTATATCCAAGGCTTTTCCTCTTCCCTACCGGAAGACGTGCAACTGGCCATGATGCGCACAGTTCCCGGTCTGGAACATGCGGAAATGATGCGACCTGCCTACGCGATTGAATATGAATGCATTGATCCTACCGCACTGCTTCCCACCTTAGAAACAAAAGCCATTTCCGGTCTCTATGGCGCCGGTCAATTTAACGGCACTTCCGGTTATGAGGAAGCGGCAGTGCAAGGCTTCGTTGCAGGCGTCAACGCCGTACGCAAACTGCTGGGAAAGGACCCCTTTATTCTTACCCGGGATACCTGTTATATCGGCACTTTGATTGATGATTTGGTCACCAAAGGCACGGAAGAACCCTACCGGATTATGACCAGTCGGTGCGAATACCGCCTGCTTCACCGGCAGGATAATGCCGACCAGCGCTTAACCCACATCGGCTATGAAATCGGCTTAGTGAGCAAAGACAGACAAAGGCAAGTAGAAGAAAAGTATGCCAGTATCGCGGCAGAGATTCAACGCTTGGAACGTTGCGGTGTGCCGGCAAGTCCGGCGCTGAACGCCATGTTGGAGCAAAGAAACAGCGCCCCCGTTGCCAACAGCGCGAGACTTTCGGATTTACTTCGTCGTCCTCAAGTAACCTATACGGATTTGGCGCCCTTTGACCCCAATCGCCCCGCCCTTTCCTCTGCCATTACAGAGGAAGTGGAAATCCAAATGAAATATGCCGGATACTTGGAACGGCAGGAAAAGCAAGTGGCCGAATTTAAGAAAGAAGAATCCCGCTTACTGCCGGAAAATTTGGACTACAACGCCATCTCCGGTCTTCGTCTGGAAGCCCGGGATAAACTCTCCGCCATTCGCCCCGTATCCATCGGTCAAGCCGGAAGAATTTCCGGTGTCAGCCCTGCGGATATTGCAGTGCTATTGATTTATTTGGAACAATATTCTTGACAAACCGCTCGACTTTGGTATAATAGCCATAGATCGCATACAACTTGTCTTCGGGGGGCCGGATGCATCCGGCTGAGATTGCGCTAATGCAGCGCTGACCCGTGAACCTGATACGGTTAATACCGTCGGAGGGAAAGATGCATATATGAGATACCTTTACGTATCGCATTGCACCCAGACGGATTGCAATGCGGTACTTTTTTTATAGGAGGTTTCCTGATGGAAACAAAACGCTTAAACACCAAACGGCTCACAGAAAGCGCTATGCTTTTGGCTGTGGCCATTGTTTTGGAACTCATTTCCAAAACATTCATTCCCGAGCAACCCTTTGGCGGTCAATTAACCTTTGCCGCTATGTTACCCATCGTTCTCATCTCCTACCGCTACGGTATGAGATGGGGTTTCGTCACCGCCTTTACCTATGCTTTGTTGGAAATGGCCATCGGCGGCAAAACCGTAGCCGCCGCTTTTCAACCCGGTTACTTTGGAGATGGCACAATGATCGGTAACGCCATCGTGATGTGCCTATTAGACTACATCGTGGCTTACACCGCTTTGGGTCTGGGCGGTATCTTCCGCAACAAATTCCAAAAATCCGGTACTGCCCTTATGGCCGGCAGTCTGATTGCATTGGGCGCTCGTTATCTTGCCCATATCATTTCCGGATATATCCTGTTTTCCGATTGGGCCGCTTGGTATTTCACCCAGGAGGGCTTCCCTGCATGGGGCGCGGAACTGGTCAACACCTTGAGCCCCCAGTTGCTGGGTTTGGTATACAGTGTGGTTTATAACGGCATGTATATGGTGCCGGAAATGATTTTCACTGCCATTGCTTCGATATTTTTGGCACGGTCCTCTCAATTCTCCCAACGCTTTGACTAAACCTTTTCTTCCTCGCAACAAGCAAACGCCCTGCGGAAATTTCCGCAGGGCGTTTTCCTTTCTTTTAGCACAATTTCGCGCCGGCAGGAATGGCATCGTCCAGCATAATCAGGTTCAGTTTTTCTTCCCCTTTTTCTGTATGCACCGCGCTGAGCAACATCCCACAGGAATCTCTGCCCATCATCTTTCT
>JAZKZB010000092.1:0-2232 GCA_045612425.1 Faecousia sp. | reverse complement strand
GGTGTTATAGTTTGTCTTACATTATTCAATTTACAAGGTACAGCGCCCCCAAGCGGTGAGCCTGATTATTCTATCACGCCACTTTTCCCTTGTCAAGAACTTTTTTCAAGTTTTTTCAAGATTTTTTCAGGCGCTTCCAATTAGGCAATCCTCTTTGAGCAGCTTGCTTATAATAGCAAAGGCAAAACTGTTTGTCAAGGGCATTTTTTCATTTTTTCACATCTTTTTTTATCCATCTACCCATTGTGTTTTCTCCCCCTCCGTTACCCCTAAATATCGGATCTGAAATGAGGACATTTATATATAGTATACAATTATATAATGTTATTTCTGTCTCCGAATATCTCTTGGCTTTAAATGCTTATCCCGGTACTTCTGTTGTTTCAAACGTTTGCGAAGGATTGACGGAGCAAACAAGATAATATAAGGTACTCCGAGACTCTTTTGCAAAGACAAATGAAGGATTAGCAGAACCAAGCCAATCGCTACGCCTATCAGTCCAGCAAAAGATGCCATAACCGCTAAAGCAAATCGGCACACACGAACTGCCGCCGCGAAATCTCGATTGGGAATCACAAATCCGCAAATGCCGGCAATGCTCACTGTTATAAGCGCCAAAGGAGAAATCAATCCTGCCTCCACCGCCGCCGTACCCATCACAATGCCACCGATAATGGACACAGACTGTCCAATGCTTTGGGGCAAATGAATACCGGATTCCTGCAGCAATTCGAACGCAACCAGCAGTCCCAGCACCTCCCAGATAGACGGCCAGGGAATTTCTGCACTTCCCTCCTCTATAATGTGCATCAAAGCAGGTGGAATCCATTGGGAATGGTATACTGTCATGGCAATATAGACAGCAGGCAATAATAGTCCAACCACCAAGGCTGTGTATCGCAAAATACGCACCCAGGAAGCCGATATATAATCCTTTCCGTAATCTTCCGGAGAGTTCATGAGATAACCAATATCCACAGGAGCAAGATACCCCAATGGCAATCCATCCACAAACAATCCCACTCTACCATCCAGTAGCCCCTGGCAAAACCGATCCGTTCGTTCCGTATATTGCAAAAGTGGAAAAGGCGTTGCCCGGGAACCAGTCACATACTCTTCCACCGACGAGGGTGATAGTAACCCGTCCACATCAATTTCCTGCAATCGTTGCTTCATCCGGTCTACCAATTCCGGATTGGTTACGCCATCGAGCCATGCCAGTGTCACATTGGACAAACTTCGCCTACCCACTTTTGTCTCATACAATCGCAAATCCGGGCTACGCAAATGGCGACGTACCAAACTGGTATTGGAGCGAACAGTCTCCACAAAGGCATCTTTTGGGCCTTTGGATGTGTTTTCCACAGCAGGAGAATCCGGACCACGTTTATCGGGCGTCTTTGCTTCAAAACCAATGGCACCAACCCCAGGAAACAGAATGACACAAAACCCGTTTACCAGTTTTAGCGCCACTGCATCCAAATCTTTGCAAGCATCCGCCACAGAATTGTAAATCATACCGTTCAAGGCATTCTGATAAAGATGACTCATGGAATCGGCATTTAAATGTTCCGTAATCGGCTTTATAATGTAATCAGAAATATCGCCACCCGATGTAAGCCCATCAATGGCATAGGCATATAAGGTAAATCGGCCGCATTGCAAAGGACGTCGGATAAAATCCCCCGCCTCTTTAAAGATAGCGCAGATATTTTCGTCCGTTATGGCTCCGGGGTACATGGGGTTTTCCACAAAATCACCTCTAACCCACAATTTGCCCACTTTTTACCGAATTTATCCATGAATAGATATCCATTGCATTTTTAGAGAAAAAGTGATATAGTAACGAAAGATTTGAAAGGAGTGAAATCATATGTCCCACACCATTGCCGCCATTTCTACCGGTTTGACTGTGAGTGCCATCGGCATTTTACGGCTTACCGGCGATGATAGCATTGCCATTGCCAACAAGGTGTTTTCACTCCCAAATAACACTCCCCTTTCCTCAGCGCCTAATAGAAAACTGCTTTTAGGTTCCTTACATGACAAAGCCGGTCGGGTCATCGACCAATGTTGTATTATCTGTTCCCGTGCGCCTCACACTTACACAGGGGAAGATACGGTTGAATTTCATTGCCACGGCTCTCCAGCGGTTTTAGCCGCAGGACTGGATGCCCTTTATGCCGCCGGTGCTTTCCCTGCCAAACGTGGGGAATTTACCAAGCGCGCATT
>JAZKZB010000091.1:0-9225 GCA_045612425.1 Faecousia sp. | reverse complement strand
GGGCTTCTTCCTGGGCAACAAGATAAGCATCCAGTTCGTCTTTGCTGGGGAAACCAATGCCATAGATTCTCTGTAACATTTTCCGGTTAGAGTCACCACGCCAGTAAGCGCCGCAGGATTTGGTTAGTTTAAAACCGTTGTGGCGCAGACGACCGGTGTGATCCAGATGAGGACCGGCACAGAGGTCGGTAAATTCCCCTTGGGTATAGAAGGAAATAACCGCATCTTCCGGTAGGTCTTCAATCAGTTCTTTCTTGTAGGGTTCGTTGCGACTTTCTGCCCAGGCAATGGCATCTGCCCGTGGCAGTTCGGTGCGTTCCAAACGGATACGATCTTTGACGATTTTTTTCATCTCTGCCTCAATTTGCGCCAAATGTTCCGGCGTAAAGGAGAAGGGGGCGTCAAAGTCATAGTACCAGCCTTCATCAATGGCCGGACCGATTGCCAGTTGTACTTCCGGCCAAAGGCGTTTGACAGCCTGAGCCATTACGTGAGAACTGGTGTGCCAAAAGGTTTTGCGGTACTCGGGGTTTTCAAAGGTGTACAAGTTTTCTTCGGACATAATCTTTCCCTCCTAAAGATTGGGGCAGAAAATAAAAATCCCACCCCTGACAGAATCAGGGGTGGGATGATATTCATTCCACGGTTCCACCCTGGTTACGGCCAAAACAGCCGTCACTCATTGACGCAATAACGGGCGTACCCGGTGAGGCATTTCCGCACTCACGGCTCAGAAGTGGTATCGCAAGGGGCAGGGGTATGGAAACCTTTCACCAAGTGGTTTCCTCTCTGAATATCTTACCGAATGCGCGTGTCTTCATCGTTGCTTTTACCTGCTAAATGTAGCATAAAATGGGAATCTTGTCAATAGCGGTTTAAATAAAGAACTTCTGTTCCATGGCCCGGCGGGCGCTTTTGGATATTGCCAGGAAAATCAGCAGACCCCCGAATAAGGTGAAAATCACCGTGGGGTACACGGACCAAAAAACGAAGCGCAAATCAAAGGTCCAATTCATCAGAAATTCCATCAGAGGCATAAATAAGCCAAAGGCTATAAAACTGCCACCGTAAACATAAAGACGGCCTTTGCGGATATAGCGCAATAGGGTGACGATTGCGCTGACGAGCAGTCCCATAAATCCGACAACGGGAAAGGCAAAACGGAGAAACCAGCCTCCCTCGGTTACAAGACTGATATACAGCAGATAGAGCCCTAAGGCAACAAAACTGCAGGGAACAAAGATAACCGCATGGTATTTTTGAAACCACGCCGGCAGGATGGCAATGACGTAGGTCAAAAGCAATGCGCCGATGACGTATCCTGACCATGTCACCGTGCCGTTAAAGCGCCAATCATACAACAATGTAATGAGAATGGGCATGGAAAACAGTACGGTCACAATAATGCAAATCAGTTTTGGACTGGCCTTTTGAATGGGATATTCGTCAGGGGGATAGTTGGGCAGACCCTTTTTCCTTGGAATTTCCGGATGAAAAGCCCTGGTCTTGCAAAGTGGGCAATGGCTTTCTGAATCCGACAGTTTGACACCGCACATGGCACAATACATTTTATAGCACCTCTCTTTCCCATTGGTTGCTTTCCGCCTGTACCGGGATGTTGAGGTCCCGTAAGATGGCAAAAAATCGACTTTCCAATTCTGTTTCTTGAATGTTGCGAATAAAATTCACATATAGCGTATCTCCATAAGATACGACACCGCAGTTGTGGGGGGCAGTGGCTTGCACGCCAAGAATAAAATCAAACCGCTTTACATAGGGTTTCATTTCCTCCGGTATACTCACAGCGCCCAAGTTTGATAAACTCATACAACTTTTTCGTTCCCCAACCACCTGAAAAACAGTCCGCATAATCAAATTTTTGATTGGCAGGGGCAAGAGTCTGACTGCTAAAAGCCGTTCTGCGCTGACATTGGCAGCAATCATTTTACCCATGTTTTTCGGAGTAATGTCCATTCCCATTTTGTGATGAATCAGTTTGCATAGTTCTGCAATCTCGTATGTGCCCAGTTTTGGATCTGCTTCCGCAATGGTATACATGGCAAAATTGCGTAAACTTTTGCTGGGGAACAGTTTCCGCAGATTTACGGGAATCTGTACTTTGATCGGTTTTTGTAAAAAGGGGGATACTTTTTTTGCTTGCAGGTCTAACAGAGCCTTCATTAAAACGGCGCATAAAAAGGCGGTTATGCTTACGTGATAATTATGGGCTTGCGCCAATACCTCTGCCACAGGAAGTTGGAAACAGATTAGATTCAGGAAATTGTCCAGTTCCGGTGTCCCTTGTAAGCGCCAGGCATTGGTTTCTTTTCTGCTGGCATTGACACGGCCGGCGTATTTGGGAAAGCAGTCCTCCAGTTCCTCGTTGCTGGGAGGCTGGGAAACGTCCAAAACCCCGGAGTCAAAAGGAATGGAAACGCCATATTTTTCTCGCAGGTATTCTGCGGTCAGAGTTTTCAGAAATATCATGGCGCCGTTTCCGTCCGTTAAGGCGTGGAAAAATTCTACGGCAATGCGGTTGCGGTAAACGATAACACGGAAAGCGCAACGTCGCATTTCTTCTTTGCCCATTCTGGTCAGAGGATAGCAATGCTCCTTTTGAATGGAAGGGGCACAAGACACTTGCTGCAGATAATACCAAAAAACCCCTCTGCGAAGTCGGGCAGCCATGGAGGGAAAGCGTTTTACGGTACGATCCAAGACCGATTGCAAAACGGCTACATCGACGGCTTCCTGCAAATTTACCGACAGTCGAAATACGTTGCTCCAGTTTCTGCGTCGGGCTGCAGGGTAAATTTTGGCTGCGTTGTCCAAACGTAACCAGCGCAGGGGTTGTGACCGCGGGGTCTTTGTCATAGCAATCCCTCCTTTTTTGATTTAGTATATCATAGCCAGGCAATTTTGGCAATCTACTGTATGGAATCGTTCTCTCCTGGCGGTAGAGTGGTGAAGTAGAGCGGAATTTCTCTCGAAAGGTTCTGGCATAACATGACGTTTCCAAAAGGAGAAATTATGTAAACCTTACAGAAAAAATACACAATATATGGTATTTCTGTTAAAAAATGTAAGATATATTTAGATTTTTCGTTTACATAATGTAAAATGTAATTATTGCACAAAAGTTGTCGATTCTTGTATTTTTGGCTAATTTACTTGACTTTTTCGTAAAAATTGTTATAATTACTGTACTTTCTGAAAGATTCAGAACATAGAAATGAAAGAAGAAGGAGGTATCGCGTATGTTGGAATACAGTCGGATGGTGAGACAAAAAATGACTTGGCTTACCCGGACGTTGGGAATTGTTTTGGCATTGTTTCTTGTGGCGCTGGTTTTGGCGCAGACCGTATTTGCAAAAAGTACGTATTTAATCAATGATGGCGATACCTTGTTGTTACATACAACCTTCCGCACCAATCCTGCGGATATTCTCAGTGAGGCGGGTTTGGCCCTGGGCGCAGAGGATACCTATACGACGCAAAATGGTAAGGGTGTATCGGAAATCATTGTTCAGAGGAAACAATCCATTACCGTATACCACGGCAGTCAAATCATGACGGTCAACAGTTATGGGGAAACGGTGGATTCTCTGCTGAAGCGGTTAAGTATCATCTTGCGCAAAGATGACGTGGTTTCTCAGCCGTTAAATAAATTGACGTATGATGGTATGATTTTGACCATTTCTCAATCCGTAGAAACGGAAGAAACCTACACAAAGGTGTTGCCTTATGAAACCGTTTACTGCTATGATGCCTCTTTAAAAGAAGGGGAAGAAGTGGTATTGACACCCGGAGTGAACGGCCAGTTGCTTTGCACATCTACGGTGCATTATGTAGATGGGAAAGAGGTCAATCGTGTGGTAACATCCGAAGTAGTGATCAATCAGCCGGTCAATGCCGTGGTTGCTATCGGTTCTTATGTGGATATTTCTGCACCGGTTCCTATGCCGGAGGATACCAATCCTTCCACTTGGCCCACGGAAGGGGAAGGGTATATTGTTACCTCCACCGGAGAAACCTTGCGTTATACGCAAAAATTGATTGCTACGGGTACGGCTTATTATTGCCCCGGTGGCAATGGAGGAATTACATATACCGGCACACCTGCGCGGGTGGGCGCCATTGCGGTGGATCCTACGGTGATTCCCTTAAATTCCCGTCTGTATATTGTTACCTGCGATGGGGAAGTCATCTATGGCCTATGTACCGCTGAAGATATTGGCGGTCATGTAAAAGGGGCTTGGGTTGACCTGTATTATGAAACTTATGAAGAATGCTGCCAGTTCGGCATGCGCGACTGTATCGTTTATATCCTGGGATAATGATTCCGGGAGTTGCAAAACCGCCTTTCTTTTGGTATAATTACCGGGAGAAAGGCGGATTGTTTTTATGATCAATGTGTGCGATGTTCAAATAATGAAGCCACTGCTGGAGGAACACGGATTCCATTTTTCCAAAGCAAAGGGGCAAAACTTCTTGATTGCTTCTTGGGTGCCCGAGTCCATCGCAGTGCAATCCGGAGTGGATGAAACAGCCGGTGTGATGGAAATCGGACCGGGTATTGGCCCGTTGACACAACAGTTGGCCTTGCGGGCAAAAAAAGTATGCGCAGTGGAATTGGACCGCCGATTGGCGCCGATTTTGGAGAAAACCGTGGGGGAATTTGAAAACTTAGAAATTCTCTGGGATGATGTGTTGAATCTGGATGTATCCGCCTTGGTAAAAGAGAAATTTTCGGGTTTGCGTCCCATGGCCTGCGCTAATTTGCCTTATTACATCACTTCTCCTATTTTGACAGCGCTTTTGGAAGCCCAGTGCTTTGAGTCGGTTACGGTTATGGTGCAAAAAGAGGTGGCGCAGCGGATATGTGCAAAACCCGGTACTGCGGATTACAGTGCCTTTACTATTTTTTGCCAATATTATGCCCAACCTGAGATTTTATTTGATGTGCCCGCCCATTGCTTTTTGCCCCAGCCCAAGGTTACCTCCTCTGTGATTTGCCTGCGGGTGCGCAAGGAGCGCCCGTGGCAGATTGAGGATGGGAATATTTTCTTCCGTACTGTCCGGGCCAGTTTTGCCATGCGCCGGAAGAAGTTGACCAACGGTTTAGCCAGCGGTTTTCCGGAATTGGGAAAGACGGGCGCTATCGAGGCGCTAAATGCCTGTGGGTTGGATGAAAATATTCGGGGAGAAGTGTTGGATATCCCTGCTTTTGCGCAACTTGCCAATGAAATCGGGAGGAGGCTGTGTCGTGATTGAATTTCTGTTTTTGGATTTGGATGACACGATTTTAGATTTTAAAAAAGCGGAAAAATTGGCTATTTCCAAAACCATAGGCAGTTTTGGAGTTACTGTTACCGAGGAAATTTTGGCGCGCTATCACGTCATCAACAAGGCTCATTGGGAGAGACTGGAACGGGGAGAACTTACGCGAGAGCAAGTGCTGGTTAACCGGTTTGGTGTACTGTTTCAGGAGTTAGGGGTGGAGGTGGATCCTACCCTTTGCGCCCGCGCCTACGAGAAAAACTTATCTGTAGGTCATTATTTTCTTCCAGGCGCGGAAGAAGCGGTGGAAAGGCTCTCCAAGAAATACCGCCTCTTTTTGGCCAGCAACGGCACGGCTTCCGTCCAAAAAGGCAGAATGACCAGCGCAAATTTGTATCGCTTTTTTGAAAAGGTTTTTGTCTCTCAGGAAATCGGATTTAATAAGCCTGCGAAAGCATATTTCGATGCTTGCTTTGCTCAGATTCCCAATTTTCACCCGGAAAGGGCTATGATTGTGGGGGACAGTTTGTCTTCCGATATTCTGGGTGGGATAAATGCTGGAATTCGAACTTGTTGGGTTAACCCCAATCATGCCGTTGCGCCGGAACATATTCGCCCGGATTTTGAAATTGAAAGACTTTCCCAACTGGAAGGTCTCTTGCAAACTTTATAAAAAATAGGGCGTTGCCAACGGCAACGCCCTATTTTCACTCAGTTTCGGTTGGGGTATCTAACAAAGAGGTGGGGGAAGATTCGCCAATGGCGCGACCTTCCATGCAATCATTGAATTGCTGGCCGGTCATGGTTTCGTGCTCCAATAAGAAGTCTACTACAGTTTTCAACTTATCTTCGTTGGTTTTTAAAATGTCAGCGCAATGGTTGTAGGCCTTGTCAATCAGCAGTTTGACTTGCTCGTCAATGGTGCTTGCCACGGCTTCCGAATAACCCTTGGTTTTTTCAAAATCCCTGCCGATAAATACTTCACTGTCGTCAAGATAACTGACGGTGCCCAAGGCTTCGCTCATACCATAACGGGCAACCATGTCCCGTGCCAGTCTGGAAGCCCGGTCAATGTCGTTGGATGCGCCGGTGGAAATATCGCCTAAGAACAAGGCTTCTGCTACACGTCCACCTAACAGACCCACGATTTGCTCGTACATTTCATTGCGGGTCATGTGAGCGGAGTCTTCCGTAGGTTGGCTCCATGTCAGGCCCAAAGCGCGGCCTCTGGGAATAATGGAAATTTGGCGAACCGGATCATGGGTAGGCAGATGATACATGGCGACTGCGTGACCGGCTTCGTGGAAGGCGGTCAATTTTTGATCTTTTGCCAAACGAACCCGACTGCGTTTTTCCGGGCCTGCCATGACCTTCATCATGGCTTCGTTTAGATCCTCCATGGTCAGCACGGGGCGGTTCTCCCGGGCTGCCAGAATGGCCGCCTCATTCAGTAGATTGCTTAAATCTGCGCCGGTAAATCCAGCGGTGGAGAGGGCAATGGCTTTTAAGTTTACGCTGCTATCCAGTTTTTTGTCTTTGGCGTGTACTTTTAGAATTTCTTCCCGTCCCTTTGCATCCGGGGCGCCCACATAAATCTGGCGGTCAAACCGACCGGGGCGTAACAGTGCCGGATCTAAAATGTCCGGACGGTTGGTAGCGGCCAATACAATAACGCCTTCGTTTTTGGTAAAGCCGTCCATTTCCACCAACAGTTGGTTTAAAGTTTGTTCTTTTTCATCGTGACCGCCACCCAATCCGGAACCGCGCTTACGGCCTACGGCATCAATTTCGTCGATAAAAATAATAGCGGGGGCAATCTTCTTCGCTTGTTCAAACAGATCCCGGACACGGCTTGCGCCTACGCCTACATACATTTCTACAAAGTCGGACCCGGAAATGGACAAGAACTGTACGTCTGCTTCTCCTGCTACGGCGCGAGCCAGCAGGGTTTTACCCGTACCGGGAGGGCCTACCAGCAACATGCCGTGGGGGATTCGGGCACCGATTTTGCGGAATTTTTCAGGATTGCGGAGAAAATCCACTACCTCCTGCAGTTCCAGTTTTTCCTCGTCTGCACCGGCCACGTCATCAAAGGTAACTTTTTTACCACCGGGAACACCCAGAATGGTTCTGGCCTTGCCAAAGTTGCTCATGTTGCCGGCTGCGTTTTGGGCGCGACTCATCAGCAAGAACCATAGCACCAGCAGAACGAGCCCTACAATCAGCAAGGGTAAAATCCAGTCATAGGGGGAAGAGGAATCCTCTTGAGAAACGGTTAGTTGTACTTGATTGGCTTGCAAATCCGGTCCTGCAGTTGACAAAAACAGTTCCGGATAGGCCACGATTCCCGTTACTTCTGTCTTCCCGTTGTAGGGGTTTTTCAAAGACATGCGGATTTCCGTGCCCTGCAGTTTAATGCTATTGACGTGGTTCTCTTTTATTAACATTAAAATCTGGTCGTAGGAAATTTGGTTACTTTTATCGCTGAATGCGCCACTGATCCAAGCAAACAGCAGACCAAGCACTACAACATAAATCAAAAGGGTGATAACGCTTTTTTTCTTCAAAATGTATTCTCCTTATTCGTAGGCTTCCGGCTTCAGAATACCCACATAGGGCAAGTTCCGGTAACGTTCGTTGTAATCTAAGCCGTAGCCGACCACAAAGGCGTTGGGAACTTCAAAACCTACATAATCGGCTTTTAATGTAATGCCGGGATTCCGGCGGGAAGGCTTGTCTAAAAGTGTGCAAATTTTAACAGATGCAGGGTTTTTAGACAGCAAATGATCTCTGACAAAGGAAAGGGAGTTGCCGGTATCAAAAATGTCTTCCAAGATCAGAACGTGACGACCTTCTATGTTCGCGGAGATATCTTGTCTGACCACCATGGTGTCGGTGGTTGTGGTTCCTTGATAGGAGGAAATCCACATAAAGTCCATTTGGCAATGGGTTTTGATTTGGCGAATTATATCCGCATAAAATACCACAACACCTTTTAATACGCCCACCACAATGGGGTTTTTCCCTTCGTATTCTTTGGTGAGTTCTTTGCCTAATTGGCAAATCCGTTCCTGAAGTTGCTCCTGAGTAATTAATACTTCTAAAATATCTTTTTCCATAATCTTTGCGCCTCCGCTTTTATCTTTTTATTATCCGAATCTGCAATGCCGGCAGGGTGTTGGCTTTTCTTTCTTCGTTCACACCAAAACCATAAACCCCCAAAATACCGAAATCATCGGTAATGACGGGGATTTGCAACCGCAGATGGGCGGGAATTTTTGCGTCGATAAACAATTTTTTCAGGGATTTTGTCCCTCCGGGAAGACGGATTTTGTCCCCTTCTTGCCGGCATCGTACCCGTAAGGGCCCTATGCTCTGAACGGTGAATACATCTTCGCGATTTTCTATATGTTCTCCTTGGGTTACGATAATGTCGTATCCGGCCAACCGGATTCGACCATTTGACGGCAGAACTGCTTCACAAGGGGGGGCTGGATGGCAAATGCGCTCCAATTTTCCATAGTTTCTGCCGATGGTGACGCCACCGGGGAATTGCCCTTTTGCAGAAGGGTTTTCAGAAAAAACCAGTTGTTCTGCCAAGGCAATGTGTTGACGCTCCGGCTCTTTCACCCCTTGGTTTTTTAGAAATTGCTCCAGCATCCGACTGCGGATAGGGGCGGGCATTTTTCTCAATTCTTCCACATCCGGGAAAATATCATACGTGGATAATTTGCATAATTGCGCTTCGTCATCTCGCAGTTGCATGGCCATAGCAGAGAGATTCTCAGCCAAACAGGGGTTTTCCTGCTTCAAAAGGGGCATTACATGATGGCGTAAGCGGTTGCGCAGGAAACGGTCTTCTTCATTGGAACTGTCTTGCACAAAGGTTAAATGATACTCAGCCAAAAATGCAAGGACTTCCTGCCGGGTGATATTCAGCATGGG
>JAZKZB010000090.1:0-1705 GCA_045612425.1 Faecousia sp. | reverse complement strand
TGCCGCCGGGGAGCAGATCCTCGTCGGGAAGGTTGGGCAGACTCAGCATTGCGGTGCGATATTCTGCCAAAACTGCGTCCAATTTTGCGGCATCTTCTGCCATTCCGGCTTTCAGCGCGGCCATTTCCGCAAAAATAGGGGCAACATCCTTGCCTTGCTTTTTCAGAAGGGGAATTTCCTTGGAAACCCGGTTTTGCTCTGCTTTGCGAGACTCCGTGGAAGCAATCAGGGCACGGCGTTGTTCGTCCAATTCCAGAATGCGGTCCACAATGGCGTCGCAGTCTACTTCTTTTGCACGCAGGCCGGCTTTTACCGCCTCGGGATTTTCTTTGATTCGTTTAATATCCAGCATGTTGGTTACTCCTTCGATGTATCACAATCTGATTCTTCAATGCAGTTCGGCTCTTCGGGGATAATAAAGGCGCAAAGAATGTAGGCCAGCAAACCGCTGCCACCTAAGCAGGTAAAAGCAACCCAAATCAGTCGTATAATGGTAGGGTCAATGCCAAAATATTGGGCAAGGCCACCGCAAACGCCACAGAGTTTTTTGTTTCGATTGCTTCGATAAAGTTTCTTTTCCATGACATCCTCACTTTTCTAATTTCATCAGGGCGTGGAGCAGGACTTCCAAGTCTTCCGGCCCATAAAATTCCAATTCAAAATGACCTTTTCGTTTGCCGTTTACGATTTTAACCCCACGACCCAGGCGTTTGCTTAAGGACTTTTCGCATTCGCCCACATAATCCACTTTTAAGGTGACCGGCGGGGCTTTCTTCGGCTCTGCGTTCATGTTTTTGCAAAGAAGTTCCGCTTGGCGAACACTCAGCCCTAAGGCGCTGATTTTCTGGGCGGCTTCCAGTTGCTTCTTTTCGGTTTTCAGCATGAGAATGGCGCGGGCGTGACCGGCGGAAAGGGCGCCGTTTCGCACTTTTTCCAGCACTTCCCCGGGCAAACTCAGCAATCGCAAGGCATTGGCCACCGCGCTTCGAGATTTTCCGACCCGACAAGATGCCTCTTCCTGGGTTAGGCCAAAGTCTTCCATTAAACTGCGGTAACCCATGGCTTCTTCCACGGCATTCAGGTCTTGGCGTTGTAAATTCTCGATCAAAGCCAATTCCATAACCGTTTTGTCGTCGGCATCCATAATGATGGCGGGTATTTCAGAAAGTCCTGCCAGGCGGGAGGCTCTCCACCGACGTTCACCGGCAATAATTTGATAATACCCTGAGGATAACGGCCGGACGGTGAGTGGTTGCAGGACACCGTGGATGCGGATGGAATCCGCCAGCGCCTCCAGGGCTTCTTCGTCAAAATCCTGACGGGGTTGGTCTTTATTTGGTTCTACTTTGTGTAAAGGGAGCATTTGATAGGGCGTTTTCTCTACCCGTTCTTCATAGGCGTCGTCAATGAGGGCGCCCAAACCCTTTCCCAATCCTTTTGCAGATGCCAAAGGTATCACCCTTTCTTATAATCTTGCTTTTAGTTCTTCTGCCACGGCCCGATAGGCCAACGCGCCCTTGCTGGAACGGTCATAGGCAATTACCGGCAGTCCGTGGCTGGGGGCTTCGGCCAACCGCACATTGCGGGGGATAGCGGTCACGCAGACCTTTCCGGGGAAATGCCGTCGCACTTCCTGCGCCACTTGCACGGAAAAATTGGTTCTGCCGTCAAACATGGTTAAGATGACAGCAAAAATGCCCAAATT
>JAZKZB010000089.1:0-10683 GCA_045612425.1 Faecousia sp. | reverse complement strand
GTATTGCCTTTTTTGCTGCGGTGATTACCAGCATCATCATTCCGGTGGATAAAGCATACATAAACTACTTCGATTACAAAACCCTCACCTGCCTGTTTTGTGTTCTGGCAGTTGTCTGCGCGCTCAAGAACATAAACGCCTTTTATATTCTTGCCCGTAGAGTGGTGGAACTGTTTAAGACCGCGCGCATGAGTGTTTTGGCGCTGGTGTATATCACATTCATCGGCTCCATGCTCATTGCAAACGACATGGCGCTTCTGACATTTTTACCTCTGGGCTATTTTGTGCTGACAACCACCGGAAAGCAAAAATACATGGCATTTACCTTCATTATGCAAAACATTGCTGCCAATTTAGGCGGAATGCTCACTCCCTTCGGCAATCCCCAAAACCTCTACCTGTATTCCAAATTTGTCATTCCCAATTTGGAATTTATGCAGATTATGGCACCGCCTTTTATCGTGTCTGTGCTTTTAATCACGGTCTGCTGCATCCTCTTTGTAAAACCGGAACCCTTGGAATTGCCTAACGAAAAAATTTCTCTAAACCCCAAGCGAACCATTTTGTATGTGTTACTGTTTGCCTTGGCCATCGTCATTGTATTCCGGGGAGTCCCCTATTGGATCGGTTTGATTATCATTCCGGCCGTGTTGTTTGTGGCAGATAGAAAGGCGTTAAAAATGGTGGACTACGGTCTTCTGTTTACCTTCGTCTTTTTCTTCATCTTTTCCGGAAATATGGCGCGAATTGATGCCGTCAGAAATCTTTTCTCCATGTTATTGGAAAAAAGTACGTTGATTTTCAGTGTTATTTCCTGCCAGTTTATCAGTAATGTCCCCTCCGCTATTTTGTTGTCCCAATTCACCGAAAATTATCAAGACCTTTTGGTGGGCGTAAATATCGGCGGAGTCGGCACATTGATTTCCTCTCTGGCAAGCCTGATTACCTTCCGGGAATACACCAAAAACAATCCAGGAAAAACCAAGTACTACATCGGTATGTTCTCTGCGTTTAATTTCTCTTTTTTGATTCTTCTGACTGTATTTATGCTTGTACTAAAGGCAATTTAACATCTCCAAAAGACCGCCCGAGGGCGGTCTTTTCCTTTTCCTTGACCTTTTCGTAAAAACAATGTACTATAGAAACAAAGAACCTACCAAAATAAACAGGAGGAATCCAAATGAAAAAGAGAATCCTATCCCTTTGTCTTGTGGCAATTTTGACCCTTTCTTTCTTTGTCGGTGCCATCCCTCCGGCAAAGGCAACCGGTGAGATTTCTGCCAAAACTTTCTACTACGATCAACTAAATGAACGGCAGAAATGGTGCTATACCTACATAAAAAATTTCTTGGACACCCACACCCCGGGTTCCTATCAAATCAGCATGGCCGATCAATTAAACGGGAACTTTTCTAACAGTGCAATCAATTCCCTTGTAAATGACCTGAGCGTTGGGCAAGCCGCATTGTTTTCAGACAATCCCATGTACGAACTAAAGGGTGGCTACCACCAGGCCGCATGGAATGTAGATTACCTGCTCATCACCATAGACTGCTACGCCTTCCCCTCCTCTTATATGAAGCAAAAACTGGAGGCGCGCATTACGCAAATTGTCAATACCGTAGGGACCGGTGGCGATCGGTATACCCGTTTGCACAAATTGGCGGAATATCTGATGGACCATATGTTCTACGACCCCTACATAGATCAAATCAACCACAGTGGCTCTTTCCTCCCGGACCAAAGGGGCCTGATCTACGACTCCAGTGTTTTGGGTCTATTGGATAACATTGCCATTTGCTCCGGATATATGGACATTGTCAAAGTTTTGTGCGACCGCCTGGACATTCCCTGTATTTCCGTTGGCAACAATGGTCACGCATGGAATTATGTCCAAATGGAAGATGGCAATTGGTATGAACTGGATATGACCAACGCCTGCCGTTGGAGTTGGGAAGGATCTTGCGTTGATAAAGAATACTATTTCAGCCAAGTATTTCTGAAAGACACCGGCAGTTTTAGTACCGGTGGCCCGTTGTATCTGATTAACGTAGACGGTCAATACTACTGCAATGCCTATCCCCAGATTCCGGATGCCGGATATACTTATACCGGCTCTACCACTGATTTTTCTTATGCCGAAGCCTCTCTGAATTTCCAAGAGGGTTCTCCAAGATTTGTGTATGAAGTGAATTTTGACGGCACAACCTGTACCATCACAGACTATGCAGGACCTCGCTCCGGAACACTGACCATCCCCTCCACCATTGACGGATACACTGTCACCGCCATCGGTGCGTATGCATTTTATTATTGCAAAGAATTTACCGGCGTGACCATTCCCGACACCGTCCAATCCATTGGAAATGCCGCCTTTGCCGGTTGTTACGGCTTAACTTCCGTAAGCCTGTCCGCTAAATTACATACCATAGGAGAAGGCGTTTTCATCGGATGCAAAGCGCTCAGTTCCATTACCCTGCCGGATTTGGTGGTAGAGATTCCCGCAAATGCATTTTATGACTGTGTTTCTCTGCAAACCATTTCTACCGGCACACACGTTCAGTCCGTCGCCCCCAACGCTTTTACTGGCATTGCCCAGAACGCAACCATAAGCGGCCCTGCCAATTCCGCTATCCAAACCTATGCCAACACCAATGGCATCCCCTTCCAAGTCAACGGCACTCTGTGCGCCATGACCGATGCCGACGGAGATTGGGAATTTGACCGTGACGGCCACTTCCATTCCTGCCTCCATGGCGCGCCTTTCGACCGCACACCCCATACCGGTGGTTCTCCCCATTGTTCCGGCTACCCGAAATGCGATGTTTGCGGCGGTGAGTACGGTGTGATGGCTCCCATTGTGCACTTGGAATTTGTTAACGCAGGAAACGGGTATCTGCCAACTTGTAGCACAGAGGGCTATGAGGGCGATTACGTTTGCGCTAATTGTGGCGCATTTGACCGCAGAGGTTTTAATACGCCCGCCACGGGCATCCACATCCCCAAAGACGACACGTGGTACAGCGACGACACCTGGCACTGGCAAGTCTGTTCCTGCGGTCAGCAACTCAACAAAGCCCCCCATTATGGCGAAACCGTTCAAAACGGCATGGCCACTTGTGAATACTGCAATCACGAATATCCTGTCCAAACCCAAGACCCTGGACATACTTGCGACCCCATTGAGGACGTTTGGTACGGAGATACCGGTTCTCACTGGCTGACTTGCCAATGCGGAAAACGCTTTTCTTCCGGCGCTCACACCGGAGATACCACGCCGGAATCCCCCTTGGCAACCTGCGAAGTCTGCGGTCTAACCTATCCCAGAAAAGAAACCACCAACCCGCCCACAGGGGATTCCGACACACCTCCCGCAGGCGATTCGAACACACCCCCTGCAGGCGATTCTGAAACACCTCCTGCAGGCGATACCAACACCCCACCGGCAGATAACACCCCCGGCGCAACGCCCGAGAACCAAGAACCCGACCCGGTAGAAGACCCCTTCCCTTGGGAAATCCTTCTTGTGGTAGGTTTGTGCATCATCCTTGTAGCCGCCGGCATCGGTGTGTTCTTCTTCCTGAAAAAGAAGAAGGGATAAATCGCTTATATAGTCAAACCCTCCGGCTTGGCCGGAGGTTTTGACTTTTACTCATATATCAATCGAAATTTACGAGCGTTCTCTTGAATTTGAAATTTACTGATCATATAATTTAATGGATGTAAGGTAACGGATCGTTTTTCCGTCTTATTCAGTGAAGGATCCTTTAAAACAGAAAAAATGGGGGGGATTAGTTTGGAAGATATCAAAAAGGTTATTTTCATTCTTCTATACCCCTCATGTTTCTCTTCTTTATAGTGTCAGTCAACACCACTCTACAAGTATACCACTATTATTTTAAGTGTATCATATTTCCTGATAATTGTAAATAATAACACCAACCCTGACCCGGCGTTGGTGTCAAAATTGGTGTCAAAAGGATTTAGCTCGTTTCAATTCGTCTTAAAAAGTTAGAAAAATCCCGGTATTCGTAGTGAATACCGGGTATTTTTATGGTTGCGGAGGCAGGACTCGAACCTACGACCTCCGGGTTATGAGCCCGACGAGCTTCCAACTGCTCTACTCCGCGATGTGTACGCCCGATTGGACGCTTGGGTATTATAGCATGGTCCTATATATTTGTCAAGTCTTAATTCAGTATATCCCATTCCCATCTTTTTATGCAAAATCCCGGAGTTTTACACTCCGGGATAATCTCTTAGAATCTGCACTTGTTTTCAATATATGCTTTCAATTCAGAAATCGGCACTCTCACTTGTTCCATGGTGTCTCTGTCGCGCACAGTCACACAATGATCCGCTGGCGCATTTTCATCGCCCACAGTTTGGAAATCCACGGTAATGCACAAGGGTGTACCGATTTCATCTTCCCGACGGTAACGCTTGCCAATAGAGCCGGCATCGTCAAAATCTACCATGAAGTCTTTTTTCAATTCACGGTAAATTTCTTCCGCCTTGGGAGAGAGTTTCTTGGACAAGGGCAACACGGCGGCCTTGAAAGGTGCCAAAGCAGGGTGCAGACGCAAAACCGTACGCACATCGTCCTTACCGTTTTTATCCTGACCTACCACTTCCTCATCGTAGGCCTCGCACAAGAAGGCCAACGCCACACGGTCACAACCCAAAGAGGGTTCGATAACGTAAGGAATATAGTGTTCGTTCTTTTCCTGGTCATAATATTCCAGATTCTTGCCGGAGGCCTCTTGATGACGGCCCAAGTCGTAGTCAGTACGGTCGGCAATGCCCCACAATTCACCCCAGCCATTGCCGAAGGGGAACTGATATTCAATGTCGGTAGTAGCGCGGGAATAGAATGCCAATTCCGCAGGCTCATGGTCACGCAGACGCAGGGATTCTTCCTTGATTCCCAAAGAAATCAACCAGTTCTTGCAGAAATCTTTCCAGTAGGCAAACCACTCCAGGTCCGTGCCGGGCTGGCAGAAGAATTCGCATTCCATTTGTTCAAATTCCCGGGTGCGGAATGTAAAGTTGCCGGGGGTAATTTCATTCCGGAACGCCTTACCCACCTGACACACACCAAAAGGCAGTTTCTTACGGGTAGTACGCTGAATATTGGCAAAATTCACGAAAATACCCTGCGCTGTTTCCGGGCGCAGATAGCAAGTGGAGGAAGAATCTTCCGTTACGCCGATCTTGGTCTGGAACATCAAATTGAAATTCCGGATGGAAGTAAAATGATGCTTGCCACAGTTGGGGCAAACCACATCCTCATGCTCGGCAATAAAGTCGTTCATTTCTGCCGGCTTCATAGCATCCACATTCACGCCCTTGCCGGATTCGGCGGACTCAATCAATTTATCCGCGCGATGACGGGCGCCACATCCCTTGCAGTCCACCAGCGGGTCGGAGAAAGAACCCACGTGACCGGTAGTCACCCAAGTGGTAGGATTCATCAAAATGGCGGCATCCAAGCCCACATTATAGTCGGATTCCTGCACAAACTTCTTCAGCCATGCTTTCTTTACATTATTTTTAAATTCCACGCCCAAGGGGCCGTAATCCCAAGAGTTGGCCAAACCGCCGTAAATTTCAGAGCCGGGGTACACATAACCGCGGTTCTTACAAAGATTAACCACCATCTCCAAGGTCTTTTCGCTGTTTTTCATACCTATCTTTCCTCCAAATTATGGGTTATTTCCAAATTGCATTCATTATACCCATGTTCCCTGAGTAAATCAAGCATTTTCTTCGTATTTCAACACCAAATCCGGTCCCAAATCCTCCGCCATTAAGCCGTAAACATACTCACCCAGTTCCACTGCAGTCATATCCGCATAAAATTCCGGCTGAATCACCTTCACCAAATGCACATGCACATGGGTGGATTTTAACCGCAGAGCGTTCCCGAAAATCCGGTTGGTATTTTTTAATGTACACACCACCACCGGAACTTTTGTCTTCGTGGCAATTTTGAAGACCCCGTGGCGGAACTTATGGAGTTTTCCATCTAAACTGGTATACCCCTCAGGGAACACTGCAATGGACACTTCATCTTCCTGAATCAACCGAATACAGTTCAAAATGGTTTTCAGCGCTTCCCGGTCATTTTCCCGGTTAATCGGCTGGCACAAAATTTTGTGCATCACCTTTCCCACCAGGAACATATTCATATTTTCCCGCTTGGTGATAAAGGCCAACTGACTTTTGGGGAACATCCCAAGAAGCGTTACCGGATCCATGTCGTTAATGTGGTTGCACACCAGCAAAAACCGGCCGTCTTTGGGGATGTTTTCCAACCCTTGCTTGTGCACTTTCATCTGCAAAATCGTCATGGCCGCGGGGATATACCACCGCAAAACCCCACGATAGAATTTACTGTCATGGGCCTGCGGACAATCAAAATCCACAATTTTACACAGAAACCACAAGAAGCAAAAGGCGAAACCGCCATAAATCAAAAAACTGCACACAAACCCAAGCAATACCCACAAAAGCCACCATCCGCCGGAAAAAGCATCGCAAGCATAGCAAACCAGCGCAGATGTGCCGGCAGAAAGCAATCCGATTGCGCCCAACAGCATATCCATTCCTCCAACATTCACACATTTTTGTTATTATACTCCATATCTTTCCAAGAAACAAGTTTTTCTTTTTCTCCCTCCTAATTTTATAAAAACAGTAGAAATTATCCAGAATGAATGTTATAATATACAATAAGTATGCTCAGGAGGAATTTCCATGAAAAAACGCATTTGGGAACTGGACGCCCTGCGAGGGCTTTGCGTGCTCGGCATGGTGATTGTCCACTTAGTTTACGACTTGGTCGTACTGTATAAAATCATACAATGGGATACGCCTCCTGCTTTTGACTTCATTCAAAAATGGGGTGGCATTCTGTTTCTGCTCATCTCCGGCATCTGCGTCACCTTAGGTCGCCATAATATCCGTCGGGGCCTTTTGGTGCTCCTATGCGGTTTTGTCTGTACCGGCGCTACCTATTTTATGTATCGCACCGGTATGTCCGGAAAAGGCATTATTATTTATTTCGGCGTACTGCACTGTCTGGGTCTTTGTATGATTCTATGGTCTTTGTTCCGGAAATTGCCTGCCTGGGTTTTGCTTTTGTTGGGCGTCGGTCTTGCCGCCCTTGGCTTTTCCATTGCCGGTCATCGAGTAGACTTCCCGTGGCTGATTCCCTTGGGTTGGTATCCGGCAAATTTTGTATCTTCTGACTATTTCCCCCTGCTTCCCAATTTTGGCTTTTTTCTGATCGGCGCATTTTTAGGAAAAACCGTTTACCAAAAGAAAAAAACCATCCTTCCCATGGTTCGGGACACCTTCCCGCCCATTGCTTTTTTGCGGTGGTGCGGAAAGCAATCCTTGTGGATTTACTTGCTCCACCAACCCATTTTAAGCGGACTGTTTTATCTGTACGACCTGCTTGTATAACGGAGGAACTCCATGAAAAAGCATCTCAATTCCATTCTTCTGCCTCTTCTGACCGTAGGGCTGGGCATTCTCGGCGCCTTGCTTCGGGGGATTCTCTTTTCCTCCGCCACAGACAGTCGGGGCCTTTTGCAGCCTTTTTACCCAACGCAAATTTTACTTTGGCTGCTCACCTTGGGTTTTGCCATCTTTCTGATTTTTCATATTCGCAAACTTCCCCAGGGCGCTAAATATACCTTCAATTTTCCCCTCTCCCCCATCCATGCCATCGGGAACGGTGCTTCCGGTTTGGGCTTTTTGTTTTTTTCTATTTCCTTATTTGCCTCCAAAACCGACACCCTTTCCCTGCTATGCGCTACGCTGGGACTTGGGGCTACTATAGCCCTGATAGCGCTTGGCCTTTATCGTTGGAAAGGCACACGTCCTACCCCTGTATTCAGCATTATCCTTTGCATTTTCTTTATTCTCCGGCTTATTTCCTGCTATCGGCTTTGGAGTCCCAATCCCCAAATGGAGGCATATCTGTTCCCTCTGTTTGCCAACGTGTTTGCCATGCTATCGTGCTACTACGATGCTACCTTTACCGATTCTGCAGGAAATCGGGCGCGCCACACTTTCTTCCATCTATTCGCAATATACTGCGCCATTGTGAGCCTACCGGAATGTGACAATGTGATTTTTTATGTGACCGTTTGCCTATTCATGCTATCCAACTTATGCAACCTGACCCCCATTACTTCCGAAAAAAGAAAAGGAATCTAACGCCATGTATCTCCCCACTGTCATCCTTAACTGCATATCCCGTTTGGAATCCGCCGGATTCTCCTGCTATGCAGTGGGTGGCTGTGTCCGGGATGCCTGCTTAGGCATTGCTCCCCAGGACTACGACCTTTGTACCAATGCCACGCCGGATACCCTTTGCCGTGTATTTTCCGACCACACCTTGGTTTTGGCCGGCTTGAAACACGGAACCGTGGGCGTTGTTACATCAGAAGGCGTTATAGAAATCACCACCTTCCGCACCGAGGGCGGTTATACCGATAGCCGACACCCGGATTGGGTGAAATTTGTCGGTACCATTGAAGAGGACTTGGCACGGCGGGATTTTACAGTCAATGCCATGGCCTACTCTCCATCCCGGGGGTACGTAGACCCCTTTGGGGGACGGGATGATTTGCAAGTCGGCATTTTACGCGCCGTCGGCGAACCCACAAAACGGTTTGAAGAAGATGCTCTACGAATTTTACGGGGGGTACGCTTTGCCGTTCGCTTTCATTTGCAACCGGAACCGGAAACCCAAAAAGCCATGTTTGCCCTCTCCTCCAAATTAGAGAAGATTGCGGTAGAACGAATTTTTGACGAACTGTGGAAACTGCTTCCGTTGGTCACTGCCCGGGATTTGCAAACCTACGCCCCTATCTTTACGCAAGTGATTCCGGAACTATCTCCCATGGTAGGTTTTGACCAGCATTCTCCCCATCACCAATACGATATTTACACCCATACTGCCTATGTCACTCAATCCGTGGGCCCCGATCCCATTTTGCGCTGGGCGGCATTGCTCCATGATGTAGGGAAAGTACCTACTTTTACCCAAGACAATACCGGGCGGGGACATTTTTACGGGCATGCGCAAATCGGCGCAAACATGGCGGATGAAATCCTTTCCCGTCTGAAAGCCCCCAAAACCGTGCGGGAGCAGGTGGTTTTCCTCATTGCCCACCACATGCAGGAATTTTCCCCGGAAAAGCCGTTGCTCCGTCGGTGGCTCAGCCGATACACAGAAGAATCCCTCCGTCGTCTCATCGCCCTGCAGCAAGCAGACTATACCAGCAAGGGCGTGGCGGGAGAAGACGTGGATTATTCCCAAATCTTCCAGTCTTTGGCGGAAATTATAGAAGAAAACGGTTGCCTGACCTTATCGGATTTGGCCGTTAACGGCCATGACCTGATGGCACTCGGGCTTTCCGGAAAAGACATAGGCGCTTCCCTGAACCGATTATTACAGTTGGTTCTGGAGGAAAAATTACCGAACGAAAAAACAGCGCTTTTACAAGCCATCAAGGAGGATATGCCATGAAAGTTGCCATTGTGACCGGCGCCAGTTCCGGTATGGGGCGAGAATTTGTCTTGCAGTTAGGCGCTTACACCCAAGTGGAAGAAATATGGGTCATTGCCCGCCGTACCGAGGCATTGGAATCTCTGCAAGCAGAAGTTTCCACGAAAATTCGCCCCATCTCTCTGGATTTATGTCAACCGGAAAGTTTTGAACGTTATCAGGCCCTTTTGGAGTCCGAAGAACCCAAGGTGCAACTGTTGGTCAACGCCGCCGGATTCGGTAAATTCGGAGACTTTGACCGCATTGACCTAATGGATGACTGCAAAATGATAGACTTAAACTGCAAGGCTCTGGTGGCAATCACCCGACTGACCCTGCCCTACATGGAAGCAGGCAGTCACATTCTGCAGTTGGATAGCCTTTCCGCATTTCAACCCGTCCCCTATATTGCTACTTACGGCGCAACCAAGGCTTTTGTCCTTAGTTATACCCGGGCCATCAACAAAGAACTGAAACCCCGGGGTATTCGCTGTATGGCCATGAACCCCGGCTGGGTGAAAACGGAATTTTTTAACCACGCCTGCCAGACCAACGAAAATAACCGGGTGCAGTATTTTAACTATCTGTACGAAGCAAAAGATGTGGTGGCCACCGGTCTGAAACATCTATACCGCACAAAGAAAGACTATTCTGTTCACGGTCTTCCCATCAAAGGGCAAGTGGCGCTGGTCAAATGGCTCCCCCATAAATGGGTGATGGCGATTTGGTGCCACCAACAGAAAACGCCCAAAAACAACACCAACCTGACAGTGAAAGAGCGAACATAACGGGAGGAAAACAATGCATAATAAAATAGAAACGGTTATTCGAAAAATCATTCATGTTCTGGAATTTATCATTGCTGTTTTAACCTTGCTGGTACTGGTGGGGATGCTGGGACTGGAAATTTACCGCATGGTCGCTGTAAACGACTATTTCTCCACCATCGATCATTTCCTGAATAATATCCTCACCATTGTGGTGGGTCTGGAATTTGTACGTATGCTGGTGGATATGACCCCCGCCAACACCACGGAAGTGCTCATCGTAGCCATTGCCCGCCAAATCATTTTGACCCACAACAGTCCTCTGACCAACGTGGCGTTGGCTTTGTGTAT
>JAZKZB010000088.1:0-3102 GCA_045612425.1 Faecousia sp. | reverse complement strand
TATATTGAAAAAGACCCGGCTCTGGAGCGAAGATTCCGTCCGGTAATGGTGGAAGAACCGGATGCAGAGTCAACAATGGCTATTTTGCGAGGATTAAAACCGGGGCTGGAACGACACCATCATATACGAATCTCAGAAGAAGCCATGCAGGAGGCGCTGCGGTTGTCTGTACGCTATTTGCCGGCGCTTTTTTTGCCGGATAAGGCCATTGACTTGTTGGATGAAGGCGCTGCCCATGCCCGTATGGAGGAATCGAAAATCGGGAAAAGCACGCAATGTGAGAATTTGGAACAGGAACTGCATGAAGCAGTTCGACAAAGCCGATTTGAAAAAGCAGCAGAACTACGGGACAAAATGCAGAAAATGGTTGTTCGACCGGTAGAAGGTCGGAAAGCAAGAGTGGTCACCGGTGGCGATATTGCGTGGGCGGTTTTTGCCAGAACGGGAATCCCGGTAGGGAAATTATCTGCCAATGAACGGGAACGTCTCATGGGTCTGGAATCAGTTTTGTCAGAGTCGGTTGTTGGGCAGGAAAAGGCGGTTCATGTTGTAGCAGAAACGGTACGACGGGGTTTTTCTGATGTTCGGGATGAACATCGTCCGGTAGCAAGCCTGCTTTTTATTGGCCCGACGGGCGTGGGGAAAACAGAACTTTGCAGGGCTTTGGCAGAGGAAATGTACGGTAGTCGGGATGCCATGATCCGACTGGATATGACAGAGTATATGGAAAAACAGTCCGTGGCGCGGTTGATTGGAGCGCCTCCCGGTTATGTAGGGTATGAAGAAGGTGGAAAACTAACGGAGGCGGTAAAAAGACGGCCTTACTGCTTGGTGCTTCTGGATGAACTGGAAAAGGCGCATCCGGATATATGTGGCATCTTGCTTCAAATTATGGAAGAGGGAGAACTGACAGATTCCACCGGGCAGAAGGTGAGTTTTAAAAATGCGATTGTGGTTATGACCTCTAATGTGGGCGCTGAGCAAAAGGGAGACGGCCTTGGTTTTTCGCCTGCCGGAAATGACGCCCAGAGAAATGCCGCACTGCAACAGGCATTTTTACCGGAGTTTTTAGGAAGACTGGATCAAGTGGTTTCGTTTTCTCTGTTGAACGATAAAACATTGGAGAAGATTGGGGAGAAATATTTATATCAGTTATCTCAGCGCCTGGAACAACGGAAGATTCATCTTACGTTGCCAAATGGCTTGGCGGCATATTTGGCACGAAAATGCAAGCCCAAGGATGGGGCGCGTCATTTACGTCGTTTGGTGCAGGAGCAGGTGGAAGGGCCGTTAGCAGATTGTCTTTTGCGCTATGGGTCAAAAGGTGGAAATCTCCAGGGGGTTTTAACAGAAAAAGGAATCTCTTTTCATGTTGAAAATACGGGAAAGAAATAGAACAGATGTTCTAAAATTCGGTTTTCTCAGTTTTTTTGCAAAAAAATGAAATTTTTTGATAAAAAAGGTTGATTTTTTTGAAAGATGGTTGTATACTGTCATTAAGTGGAGCAAAATGGTAGTAAAGTGGAGCAAAATGGAGGAGGTGAGACGACATGATCGGAAAATATTCGGCAAAATTAGACGATAAGAATCGTTTGTTTGTGCCTGCAAAACTTCGTGATGAATTGGGCGGAGATTTTTATGTAACACTGGGTGTGAATTGCGGTCATCGTTGTCTGACTGTTTACACCGCATCCGATTGGCAGAGATTGAGTGATAATTACAATCTGCTACCAATTTCCCAAAAAGGGGCAGCCACCAGTTTGATTTTCATGAATGCCAATCAATGTGCTCCGGATAAACAGTTTCGGTTTAGCCTGACACAATTCCTTTTGGATTATGCCGGTATCGAAAAAGACGTGATGATAGTCGGTAGGGCAGGGCAGGCAGAAATTTGGGATAGCGCCGAATACGAAGCCTTTGAGAAGGAGAATTTGACACCCGAAAAATTGCTGGCATCCTTGGAGGCGATCGGACTATGAGTGAGTTCCATCATGTGTCCGTACTTTTGGATGAATGCATTGAGGGTTTGAAAATACGTCCTGACGGAATTTATGTGGATGGCACATTAGGCGGCGCAGGACATTCTTTTGAAATTGCCAAGCGGTTGGAAACGGGTCGCTTGATTGGAATTGACCGTGATCCTGTTGCCTTGCAGGCTGCGAAGAAACGGTTGGAACCGTATCAAGAAAAAGTAACTTTAGTTCATTCCAATTTTTGTGAAATAAAATCGGTTCTGGAGAATCTGGAGATTCCTGCTGTAGATGGAATTTTGCTGGATTTAGGCGTTTCTTCTCCTCAGTTGGACGACAGTTCTCGCGGGTTTTCCTATATGGCGGATGCGCCGCTGGATATGCGCATGAATGGCAACGATGCGTTGACTGCAGAAGAAATTGTAAACAATTGGTCTTACGAAGAATTAAGAAGAATCTTTTACGATTATGGCGAAGAACGCTACGCACCGCAAATTGCTGCTGCAATTTGCCGAGTGCGAGAGGGGAAACCCATCCGCACGACCTTAGAGTTAGTAGATGTGATTCGGTCGGCAATGCCGGCAGTCGCCTTGCGAGAGAAGCAACATCCGGCGAAAAGAACATTTCAAGCCATTCGGATTGCCGTAAATGATGAATTGGGTTCGGTTCGCAAGGTAATGGATGGCGCCATTGCAAAACTTGCCAAAGGCGGACGGTTGGCAATCATCACTTTCCACTCGCTGGAAGACCGCATTGTAAAAAATGCAATGGTAGAAGCAGCAAAAGGCTGTACCTGCCCTCCGGAATTTCCGATGTGCGTTTGTGGAAAAAAACCAATCGTAACATTAGTCAATCGGAAACCGATTGTGTCAAAAGAGGAAGAACTGGAAGCGAATCCACGGGCAAGAAGTGCAAAGTTGCGGATTTGCGAAAAGTTATAAGGGATTGTAAAAGAAAAGGAGAGAAAAGATATGGCAAAGCAACCGGATATTTGGTATATCAACGCTTCCGTTTGCGGAAGTTCTGCGTATCAGATTCAGGCAAAGCCGGAGGAGAATCGCCCCGTTAGACTGCCGAAGCAAAAAAAAGTGCAAAAGAAGACGGTTGCGGTTGATCCTGTCGCTTTTTTAAG
>JAZKZB010000087.1:0-10218 GCA_045612425.1 Faecousia sp. | reverse complement strand
TTTTGGCGATGCCTATCAGATCTTCTCTTAAATTTCCGGTGAAGGGATAGTCAGCGAATAATTGTTGCCAATCCAACTGTGTTTCCACATCGGCTGTTTGGTTGGCGTAGCAGTCTATGCTATGGACGTGCTCCGGGAGGGAGCAGGGAGTGCCGTTGGCTTGGCAATCTGCATCATGGGTATGTTCGGTAATTCCGCAATCTGCATTGCCGGCAAGGGTTAGGCCGGGTTGTCGCAAAATCCAGAACACATCCATGGAAACGATGAGGGAGAGCACCAGCAGAATTGCAATCATTCGCATTCTGCGGACTCTGGTTTGCTTTAACCGCTGAAGACTTTTCGCTAAAATATCCTGCATGTCTCTCCCTCCTTTCTTTTCTTTTTATGGGAATGTTTTTAAGAAACAAAACCGATTTCAGGGAATGGCCATACTCTTAAGAATACTTTGCCGATAATATCGTCTTGGGAGACTGCGCCAATGACAGAATTTCGGCTGTCTACAGAATTTGATCGGCGATCGCCCAAAACGAAGTAACTTGTCCCGGGGACTTTATAGGGAAATTCCAGGTCGCAATCGCCCAGACCTTTGTCTGTCACATAGGATTCTTCCAAAAGTTCTCCGTTGACATATACGTTTCCCTCTGCGTCAATGGCCACTTCATCCTCCGGCAGGGCGATTACCCGCTTGAGTAATATTTTGCCTTGATAATAGAATCCAATCAGGTCACCCCGCTGGATTTGCTTGGTCTTGAATAGAACCACGATTTCATCGTGTTCCAAGGTAGGGGACATACTGTCTCCTGAAATCTGCAAAATCGGCAGGAACAATGTGGTAATCAAAACGGCAATGGCCGCGACGACCACCAGCACAGTAATCGTGCCCCGGAGTGCTTGCCAATATAAAGTTCCTTTTCGAATCCGCTTTCGCTCAGTTTGTATATCCTTCAAAGAAGGAACAAACACTTTGTTTTCCTTTTTTTCATCCATGGCTTATCCTCGCTGATTTCTGGCATTTGCCAGAATCATTTCCGCCTGCTTGTTGGCTTCTTCAATTTTCTTTGCGCACGCTTCTTCCGTTTCTTTTTTTATAGAAGCGATTTCATGTAAGTACAGGTCTGCCGTTCTTTGCGCAGTAGAAAAAATTTGCGTAATGTCCATGGCTGCTTCTGCGATAGAACCTGCTACAGAAATCCGAATGCGTTTTTCTTGTAATTCTTCTTCTAAAGCGGCGATTTCCTCCTGCTTTTTTTGCTCATTTTTCTTGAGTTGATAGATAATGTCTACCAGTTCCCGTCTGCTGAGTCTTTTCAGTTCTTTCCCAATCATAAAAACAAGCCCCTTTCCCAGAAGGTTATAATAACTCCATCTTATTATTTTACCACTCTCTTCCTGAAAATTCAACATATTACGACAAAAACTTTTTTTGCGAAAAATTGCAAAAGTCCTTTTTATTGGACATAAGTTGCGCGATAATTGTATCAAAAGGAGGCATGTGTGATGATTATTTACATGATTTTATTGGTGGCGTTGTTCGTGGCTGCGGTATTTCCGGTGATACTCATTGTGGGTGTTATTGGGGGAACGGTGACTTATTTCAAATTACCGAAACCTCCTGCTGGACTAAACAAACGGGAATTGGAGCATTATTATAATGGCGGGTGGAAAGACTACGAGCGCATCAAAGAACTGGATGCGCAATTAAAAGAGGTAGAAGAGAAAGAATTCCAACTGCAAATTGAGCGCAATGTTGAGAAAATCGGACATTGGGAGCAACAAATTGAGAATATTGATTTACTTTTAATTGAATTGGAAACGGAGTTGTTGACGGAGACGAACAGCCAAAAGCGTATAAGCCTTATGGAGAAACAACTGCAACTTATAGACGAACGGTTTGCGCTTCAATCTAAAATTGATGATTTGGTAAGATAAATCCGGCTTAACGATACCGAAACGGTTTTTTGCAGGAGTTACTTGCAAACAAACAGGCAGATATGGTATCATTAAGTGGGTGATAGAAATGAAAATTGTGATTGCGATAGATTCTTTTAAAGGAAGTTTATCTTCTTTGCAGGCGGGGAACGCCGTGAAAGATGCCGTTTTGGAACTGGATAGCGCTGCGGATGTGGTTGTAAAACCCTTGGCAGATGGCGGAGAAGGCACAGTGGAAGCATTGGCAGAGGGCGCAAATTCAGAAATTGTGGAATTAATGGTAAAAGGACCGCTGTTAAAACCGGTTGTGGCAAAATATTGTATTTTGAGGGAAACCAATACTGCCATTATGGAAATGGCGTCGGCTTCGGGAATTACCCTGATTTCTTCCGAAGAAAGAAATCCACTCAAAACAACAACGTATGGCGTTGGGGAAATGATTCGAGATGCCATAGAAAAAGGATGCAGAAGATTTATTATTGGGATAGGCGGTAGCGCAACCAACGACGGGGGCGTGGGCATGTTGACCGCTTTGGGGTATGCGTTTTTAGATAAAGAGAATAAGCCCATTGCATTGGGCGCCCAGGGGCTCAAAGATTTGTGCAGAATCGAAAGTGACCATGTGATTCCCCAATTGCAGGAATGCAGTTTTTACATTGCGTGCGATGTTACGAATCCGCTTTGTGGAGAAAAGGGTTGCAGCGCTGTGTTTGGCCCGCAAAAGGGCGCAACGCCCGAAATGATTGCGGACATGGATGGTTGGCTGGGGAAATATGCGGAATTGGCAAAAGAGGTTTCGAGCAAAGCCGATCAGAATCATGCCGGAGCAGGTGCGGCAGGGGGATTGGGATTTGCCTTTTTGTCCTTTATGAACGCCACGTTAAAATCGGGAATTGAAATCGTCTTGGAAGAAATCCGTATGGAAGAAGAGATAAAAACTGCCGATATTGTGGTAACGGGGGAAGGGCGCCTGGATTCTCAAACAGTTATGGGGAAAGCGCCTATTGGCGTAGCCAAACTGGCAAAAAAATATCATAAAAAAGTCATTGCTTTTTCCGGATGTGTAACGGACGACGCTGAGGTGTGCAATGCCCACGGTATCGATGCCTTTTTCCCCATTATCAGAGGCATTACAACCTTAGAAGAAGCCTTGAATAAGAAGAATGCTTATCAAAATTTAAAGGCAACCGCCAAACAGGTATTTAGACTGTTGCGATAACATTTCTGTTTTGGATACAGCGTTTTTGCGTAAATTATCATAAAACCTCGCCACCCAAATGGGGTGGCGAGGCTTTTCATTGAAAAGGCGACAAGATTTCTTCCAAAATACAACATTTTTCTTGCAATTTCCTGAATCAACACGTATAATAGTTTTCGGAATTTAATAAACGGAGGTAATAAAATGAAACTCGTCTATGGCATTAAAGACAAACCCAAGTTTCCCCAACTGTTAGTCTTCGCATTCCAGCAAGTGTTGGCTATTTTGGCCGCAACCATTGTTGTGCCTGTTATTGTCGGTAACGGCATGAGCCAGTCCGCTGCCCTTCTTGGCGCCGGTGTGGGTACTATCGTTTATCAGTTGTTCACCAAGTTTAAGAGCCCCGTGTTCCTGGGTTCTTCCTTCGCGTTCATTCCTTCTATGGCCGCGGCTTTTGCCGGTGCGGCTTCTGCATCTGCCGGTTTTGCAGGCCTGCTCATCGGCGCTGCGCTTGCCGGTCTGGTTTATGTGGTTATCGCCATTGTTGTCAAGTTGGCCGGTGTTAAGTGGATCAATAAGTTGATGCCCGCTGTGGTTATCGGACCCACTGTTGCACTGATCGGTCTGTCTCTGGCCGGCGCTGCTATCAAGGACGTGTTCTCTTACGGTCCTCAGGACGCCAACGGCGCTTACATCATGACCGCTCCTCTTTGGGCTTCCTTTGTCTGCGCTATTGTCACTTTGCTGGTGGTCGTAGTGGTTTCCACTTATGGCAAGAAACTGTTTAAGATGATCCCCTTCATCATCGGCATCCTGGCTGGTTATATTGTCGCCTTGATCTTCACTCTTTGCGGTATTCCTGTTATCGACTTCTCCGTGTTCCAGAATCTGCAGGTCTTTGCAGTTCCCGAGTTCACTTTCCTGGTTGCGCTGAAGGGCGTTAAGGAAATTGACGGCGCTTATCTGGCTACTGTTGCAGTTGCTTATGTTCCCGTGGCATTCGTTGTGTTTGCTGAGCACATTGCTGACCACAAGAACCTTTCTTCCATCATCGGCACTGACCTGCTGGAAGATCCCGGCCTGCATCGCACCCTGCTGGGTGACGGCGTTGGCTCTTTTGCCGGTGCTATCTTCGGCGGCTGCCCCAATACCACTTACGGTGAGTCCGTTGGCTGTGTTGCCATTACCCGCAATGCTTCCGTTATCACCATCACTGTGGCTGCGCTGATGTGCATTGTCATCTCCTTCTTCGGACCCTTCGTGGCATTTCTGGATTCCATTCCCGGTTGTGTCATGGGCGGTGTCTGCGTGACTCTGTACGGCTTCATTGCTGTTTCCGGTCTGAAGATGATCCAGACGGTCGACCTGAATCAGAGCAAGAACCTGTTCGTGGTTGCTTCCATTCTGATCCCCGGTATCGGCGGCATGGCTATGGCCATCGGCAAGGTTACGCTGACCGCTATCGCTGGCGCTTTGATTCTTGGTATTGTAACCAATATCCTGCTGTCCCACGCAACAGAGGAATAAGAAAATAAAGATTCCCCACCGAGCAATCGGTGGGGATTTTTTATGGGTTGTATATTCAAATCGATACCGGGTGGGCATGCTTGCGTTTGCTGATTGCGTGCAGGGCAAAGTAGATACCGTAAATCACAAGACAAACTGCAAATACAGAAAGTACCACCATTAAGGGCATGATTTCATCAGTCAGGAATGGGAAAATACTTTCCTGAATAAAGAACCAGTTATAGCCACGGTCATACACTGCGTTTCCAAAACTTGCCCATACAAGAATGAGCAAAATACCCACAAATTCTTTCCAGATTTTGCGAATATCATAGGTTACATCCCCATAGGCCAGGTTCAGTACACCCCAGCAGAACAAAAAGGCATGGTACATAAAGGTTTGGAAAATGACGTAGGAAAATGGGGGTTGACCGCCCAGGGCCGTTCCGGGATAACACATCCACATCACGGAAGAGGCAATGGAGAGGGTAACGATGGGTTGTCGCAGTTTTGCAAATTTGGGATTGAATTGCACAAAGGGAACCATGACTGCCATGATGGTGCAAATATTAAAGGGTAGTTTGTATGCGCTGATACCGTCATAACTGTCGGACAGTGGCATAATAAAGAAGTCCGCGATATACAGACCGATGGTCAGATACGCCATCATTTTTTGGAATCGTTTTTGCTGTTTGGGAAATTTGCGCCCCATCAGCGCCAGCGCCAATGTCCCACCGAAGGTGATGAATAAGTAAAGAAAATGCCATTGATCGAAAAGTCCGATGGTTAAATCGGAGTTGTTTTGGCTGAAAAGCCACGCAAAAAACTCTTTCATACAAGCCTCTCTATCTTTTCTGTATTTTTGTTGCGACGATGATTCTAACATACAATATGCAATAGAAACAGATTGTTGTCAAGTCATTTCCTGCAAAGGATATTCCGTCGTGGGTTCGGAAATAAGAGCCATATATTGGTTTTCTCTGAAGATTCGACAAAAAATTTTTAATAAATTGTGAATATTTATACTTGATTTTATGTCATATTTTGGTTACTATAATGTTAGTTTTGCTTTTGGCAAAAAAATATTAAAAAGAGGAGAAATGGTTATGGACAAGTTTTTTAAAATTTCCGAGCGTGGCTCCAATGTCAGGACCGAAATTATCGCGGGCTTGACAACTTTCTTCGCGATGGCTTATATCATCGTGGTTAACCCCAACCAGGTCGTCGGCTTTAGTTTTGGCGTTCCTGGCGTGGATCAGGTTTGGAATGCTGTTTACATCGCTTCTATCCTGGTCGCTGTCATCGGCACTTTGCTGATGGGACTTTATGCTAAAATGCCTTTCGCACAGGCTTGTGGCATGGGTTTGAACTCTTTCTTCTTCGTTTCTTTCGTATTGCCTGCAGTCATTAGCGGTAGTGATGTCATTGACGGCTATCAGTCCGGCTTGGTCATTATCCTGGTTTCCGGTCTGGTATTCCTGATTCTCTCTGTTACCGGCCTGCGTTCCAAGATTGCAAGAGCCCTGCCCGATTGCTTGAAGAAGGCAATTCCTGCAGGTATCGGTTTGTTCATTGCTTTTATCGGTTTCCAGAATGTTGGCATTATTCAGGCAAACCCCTACACTCTGGTACAGTTCAATGATTTCCATGGCGCCATCGAAAACGGCACTTTCTTGGCCGCTTCTCTGCCCGCACTGCTGGCATTGGTTGGCTTGCTGATCATCGCTGTTCTGGAAAAGCGCAAGGTCAAGGGCGCTGTCCTGATTGCCATTGCTGCGATCTCTGTTGCTTACTATTTGATTAACTGGACTCTGCCTACCTTCGATGTTAGCCAGATTGGCCAGTCTTTCAAGGATTTCGGTGAAGTCGGTATTACCGGTGTGTTCCAGGCTCAGTCTTGGAAGGATGCCTTTACCGGCGAAGCCATTGGCGGTATTTTCTCTGCCATTATGCTCATCATCACCTTCTGCCTGGTGGATATGTTCGATACCATCGGCACTTTGTACGGCACTGCTTCTCAGGCTAACCTGCTGGACGAGAACGGTGACCCCGTGGATGTTGACAAGTGCATGACCTGCGATGCTGTCGGTACTGCTGCCGGTGCTGTTTTGGGCACCTCCACTTGCACCACCTTCGTTGAGTCTGCTGCCGGCGTTGGCGCAGGCGGCCGTACCGGCCTGACCAGCGTTGTTGTGGCTGCTTGCTTTGCAATCTGCCTGTTCCTGTCTCCCTTGGCTTCCTTGGTTCCTTCTTGCGCAACTGCTCCTGCTCTGATTTGGGTTGGCGTTCTGATGCTGAGAAACTTTGCCAAGGTCGACATGGACGATGTGCGTTCTGCTGTACCTGCATTCCTGGCACTGATCATGATGCCTCTGACTTACTCCATCTCCAACGGTATCGGCATTGGCTGCATTGCGTACCTGCTGATCACTTTGGTCGCCGGTGAGTACAAGAAGAACGACATTCCTGTCACCATCATTGCGTTGTTGTTCATCTTGCGCTTCTGCATGATTACCATGTAATACATAATTTCACCGGATAACCGGTGGTAATACAGAACCCCACCGGGATAACCGGTGGGGTTTTTGTTGGAAATTTTATTAGATTTTATAGGCTTTTTCTACAGGCAGCGCAGTAATCATACCGCAGGCATCTGTGTGGAACCCGTGCTCTTTGTTGACTTCTTCCATGATTTTTGCGGCCGTTCCTGCAGGCGCGAGAATTGCAATGATTTCCTTTTCTTCTTGCGCAGCGATGTCACCGTATTGTTCCAGTTTGTCAGCGCTTGCCAGACGGGCCCGGAGGATGGTACCGCCCATTGCGCCGGCTTTTTTTGCCGTTTGCATAACTTGTCCGGTGAAGCCTTGATTCACGGCAACCAAAATCAACTGTTGTTTATGTGTATTCGCCATTTTCTTTGTCGCTCCTTTTTCTTCGCTGTCCGGGGTGCTTCGGTGAATGATTTCTGCTGTTAGGCGATTGATTGCAGATAATCGGAAGCACATCATTAAACCGCCGTACCCGGAACTTGCGCCGATATTTTTTGTGATTTCTTCGATATAGGCGTTGCAGGATTGCTCCATCGCATAACTGACAACCACATCCTTATCGGTATTGCCCAGTCCGAAAATGTCCATCATTTCGGAGGGGGCGGTTCCGTGGGCGGTCATTTGCATATGCAGGGAAATGCCCTTTTTGGTGAGCACATCCATATATTGTTTGCCCTTTCCTCTTCCCACGATGGAGAAGAGCATGACTATTCGATCTGTAGATGGCATGCTCACACCTCCTCGTAGTAGATCATATCGTCATCTACCAATAACAATTCACTGTTGATTTTCTTGTGCAGATGCTTTTGGTGGATCTTGCTATGCAGACCCAATACTTGAATGGCAATCAGGGGCGTCATTGCCACCATGGCAACAATGCCAAAAGCATCGGTCATAATATTACCGCCTAACGCATCGCATGCGCCAATGGCAAAAGGAAGCATAAAGGTAGTTGTCATGGGTCCGCTGGCCACGCCACCGGAGTCAAAAGCGATGCCGGTATAGATACGGGGCACAAAAAAGGTAATGATAAGCGCGATGATATATCCCACAATTAAGAAGGGGTAAATGGGGATGCCGGTCAGAACACGGAGCATGGCAATGCCCACAGAGACGGAGACACCTAACGAAAGGGCAAGACCGATGGTTTTTTGAGGAATTGCGCCGTTGGTAACTTCTTCAACTTGCTTTTTCAGAGAGTGGACTGCGGGTTCTGCGGATACCACAAAATATCCCATGATCATACCGATGGGAATCAGCACATACCGCATATTGCCGGAGGCAATTTCTGCGCCGATCAGACGGCCGGCGGGCATAAAACCCACATTTGCACCGGTTAGGAACAGAACCAATCCTGCGAAGGTGTATATCAGTCCGATTGAAATTTTCAGCATTTGCTGTCTGCGGAACCGGCGAAAAATCAGTTGGAAGAGAATCAGCATTGCGAGGATGGGCAGAAATGCAATCAGCACTTCTTCTATATATTTGGGAAACGCACCCAAAAATGCCCGGAAAGCATCGGCTGTTGTTTCTGCAAGGGGAATGACCGTTTCGGCCGTTTCCGGTTTTGGCTGGAAACAAATGCTCAACACCAGAACAGAAAGAATCGGTCCGATGCTACACAAAGAGACTAAACCGAAACTGTTTTCCTGAGAACCCTTCTGGGAGTTTAATGACGCCATACCAACGCCCAACGCCATAATAAAGGGAACGGTAATGGGGCCGGTGGTGACACCGCCGGAGTCGAAGGCGGTGGGGATAAAGTCTTCGGAAACAAAGATGGACAAGACGGCTACGATTCCATAAAAAATAAGCAGAAGTTTGTTTAAGGCGATGCCTTTCTTTGCGCGGATCATAGCCAGGGATAGAAATGCGCCAACGCCCAGCGCAACACACAGAATTAACACAAGATTGGGAATTGAGGGGACTTGCTCGGCCAGAACCTGCAAATCCGGCTCTGCAATGGTGATAATAATACCCAACACAAAACAAATCAGAACGGGGAAAAAGATTTTCTTGGTTCTGCTTAACTGGGAACCGATACCTTCACCAATCGGTTGCATGGATATTTCCGAACCGATGGTAAACAGGCTCATTCCCACAATCAGCAAAATGGTTCCGAAAAGGAACATCACCAGAATACCCGGATTCATGGGCACCATGGAAATGCTAAGCACCAAAACAATTGCAAAAATAGGCAGCACGGATTTTAAGGATTCGCCCAGTGCGCCACCTAATTCATTTTGTAAAAGACTCTTTTTAATCATAATCTACAACCCATATCTGTCAGTACTTTAAAAAAGAAAGGAAATGATTTCCTGCTGTACGAAATTTCACTTTCTATTATACGAAATGATTGTGAATTTTTCAACTAAAGTATAAAAAAAGAGAGAATTTTTTCATTCCCTCTTTTTGCGCATAGTAGTACTGGTGCATATTGGAAGATGTTGCAAGCGTTAATGTTGTCTGCCAAAAAGTTTGCGGTCTAAGTTTCGGGACTTGATAGTATAGTATAAAATGACACCTAAGGTGAAAAGAACAGCCAGTTCTCCCAATGCCACGTACAGCGCATTGAGCCAAAAGGCGCCGCCGATTACGATACTCAGTTCCCAGCCCACCAGAATACCATTGCATAGGGCAGGCATAAAAAAACCCAGTATTGGGAATCCTTTGATGGTGATATTTCGGGTGGTATACATGGCAAGCGCCGCAAGAAAAGAAGCCAAAGCGCCTACCAGAAAATCCATGGGTAAGCCGGCGCCGGATGTTAAATTGAAAAGCAGGCAACCAAGGGTTAATCCGGGAATGGCAGCAGGCGTGAAATAAGCCAATATGCATAAGGCTTCCGAAATACGGAACTGAATGGCCATAGTGGTGCCACCGGGCCAAAGGATATTTTGCATATGGGTTAAGACGGCATAAATGGCGGCAATGACGGCAGCGTGGACAAGAAGTCTGACGTTTTGTTTCATGGTGTTCTCCTACAAGAAAAAATGGGCGCAGTTCGCACCCACAACAAAAAAGAGCGCAAAGCGC
>JAZKZB010000086.1:0-6419 GCA_045612425.1 Faecousia sp. | reverse complement strand
AATTAGGGTATATGGGTCAGGTGCATCCTTTGGTTGCGCAAAACTATGGTTTAGACTGCGAAGTATTCTGCGCTGAACTGAACTTCACCCAACTTTTTGCCCTGCGCTTGCCTGATGCTACCTATACTCCTCTGCCCAAATATCCCGCCGTCAACCGTGACCTGGCTTTGGTCTGCGACGAAACCGTCACCGTTGCCCAGGTGGAAGACGTGATTTATGCCCACGCCGGCAAACTTTTGCAGGGCGTAAAACTCTTCGATATTTACCGTGGCGTTGGCATTCCCGAAGGAAAAAAGAGCATGGCATTCTCCTTGACGTTACGTGCCGATGACCGCACCTTAACCGATGCGGACTCCGAATCTGTAGTCACTAAAGTCTTAAATGCCTTAAGGGAAACCTTAGACGCAACCCTTCGCTAAACATCTGTTTGAAAAAATTTCCTGTTCAGGACTTTACAGAGCGGTAATTTTGGGCTATAATACCTATATTGTTACAAGGAGGTCGATACCATGACGGATAACAGCACCTTGAAATTTACCATCCCCAGCGATGACAAAGAGAATATGCGCACCATTCTCCGAACTGTGTTCGATTCTCTGCAAGAAAAGGGCTACAACCCTGTCAATCAAATTGTAGGTTATCTTCTCACCGAAGACCCCACCTATATCACCAACTATAATAATGCCCGCAGTTTAATCTGCAAGTTGGACCGGGACGAACTGCTTCAGGAATTGGTTCGCAGTTATTTGGCCTAACATCGCCAAGAGGCTTTTGCCACGGCAAAAGCCTCTTTTTTCTACCCCACAACTTCATACCCCCCTCCGTCTTACCAAATCCATTTCAAAAACATCTGTCAGATGTCCACCGCTAATTGCCAAATTCCGGTAATTGCCCTTCGCTGGTTGACACAGAGGTTACAAGATGTTACAATTTGATTACAAACTTACAGGAGGTAACCAAAATGGCTGATGAAAATGCAGTACTCATGTACAAGGGCCACCCGCTGATGCGGATGGAAAACCTGATTTACTACGGCTCTATGGCAGATAGCCATATTGTCATGCTTCAAGTACTGGAAACCAAAAAGGTTGGCGACTTAGATGTGGCAACCAAAGTTTCCGTACAACTTCAACTCACCGATCCGGCCGCCAAAAGTCGCGACCGTGTGGTGAAAAAGAGCGAAAAGGACGGTCTGTATACGGCTTTGGATTTGGGCTGTGTCTGGCTGCAACGCGCTTTAGCAGGAAAATGATTCACTTACAGTAAGACGGAGGGCAACGTATGAAACTATCTACACGAATTGTCAGTCTTGTACTGACAATTTTTCTTTTTATTTCTATTGCAGTCATCCCTGCCGGAGCCACCGGCAGAGAAGAAAAAATCGGCGTGGGCTTTGTGCAAGCCACTTCCCTGCGCTTAAGAAGCCAACCCAATACCACATCCAAAACACTGGACTTTGCCTACAACCAAGAAGTGGTTACAGTTCTGGAAAAGGTGGGCAGTTGGTATAAAGTCAACTACAATTTACAAATCGGCTATATGCACGCAGATTATCTACGTATGGTTACACGGGAAAATGCGGAATTGGGCTACGGTCGCATCAATGGAACCAATGTAAATATTCGCAGTGGCCCCGGCACATCCTATAGCGCGGTAGCCCGGAGCACTTCCGGAGAGCGGGCCTACATCATCGGAATCAACAATCGATGGTTTAAGGTAATCTACGGAGAAAAGATTGGATACATCCGCAGCGATTATGTGGATTTGACGGAAATTCCCTATGAAAACAGAGATTCTCAAAACAAACCATTGTTTTTTGTAGGTGGCAAAACCACCGGAGTCAAACCCAGCGCAGATGCGTTAAAACAACCGAGCCAAACCACCGGTTCTAACATTGTGGCAACCGCAAAACGGTATCTTGGTGTTCCATACCTATGGGGCGGTTCCTCTCCCAGCGGTTTTGACTGTTCCGGCTTTGTTCAATATGTATTCAAGCAGCACGGCATATCCTTGCCCCGCACCAGTAAAGAGCAATGGACCGTGGGTACATCTGTTTCCAAAGCAAACTTGCAAATCGGTGATTTGGTGTTCTTTTCCAACACCTACACCTCCGGCATTTCTCATTTGGGTATCTATGTGGGAAACGGTGAGTTTATCCACGCTTCTTCCAGCAAAGGTGTTGTGATTTCTTCTTTAAGCAACTCCTACTGGGCCTCTCATTACACCGGAGCAAAGCGAATTTTGAATTAACCGAAGCACCGGCGGCCAAATGGTCGCCGGTGTTACAGTTTGTTATTGCCATTTTTACAGATATCGTATATAATTAAGAAACAAAGAACAACCTATTCGTAAAGGCGGTGTTTGTATGACAAGAAAAGGTCGGTATTCCGGAAATTCCAATTCAGAACTTCCCAACTACTTAAAAATTGCGCTGATTGTGGCATTTGTATTGTTAGTAGCGGCAATCATTTTTGTGATTGTTGCCGTATCTTACCGCAACGCAAGAAATCAAAATCCCACCTCACCGTCCTCTTCTTCCTCTTCCTCCTCTTCTTCCTCTTCTTCCTCCGAGGATAACGAAGATCAGACCCCGAAAATCCCTGCAGAAATTCTTTCTCTGGTCCAGCAGGCAGAATTCATCGCAGCCGGTTACGACTACGACAAGGCCATCGGCATGCTCTCTGCGGTAAACGCAGACTACGAGATTTTGGAGGAAAAGATTGCAGAATTTACCCAAGCAAAAAGCCAGTTGGTTTCCTTTACCAACCACAAAGACATTCCCCATATTTTCTTCCACTCTCTAATTGTGGACACTGCCCGCGCCTTTGACGGCGATTCCGACGCCTCCGGTTACAACATGTATATGACCACCGTTGCAGAGTTCAAGGCAATCTTGCAGCAGATGTACGACAAAGGCTACGTGCTCATTTCTCCCTATGATATGGCCCATGAAGTCACCGATGAAACCGGCACCCATTTTGCCTACAATGAAATTCTGCTTCCCCCAGGAAAAATGCCCTTTATTATGAGCCAAGACGACCTGAATTACTACAGTTATATGATTGGCACCGGTGACGGCAAAAACGAAACACCTATTTTCGTAGATGAAACAGGCAAAACCGGTGACGGATTCGCCCACAAACTGGTCATTGATGAGAACGGTCAAATCAAATGTGAATACTACGATGCCAACGGCAATCTGCTTATCGGAGACTATGATTTGGTTCCGATTCTGGAAACTTTTATTCAGGAACATCCCGACTTTTCCTATCGTGGTGCCAGAGCCGTTTTAGGTGTTACCGGCTATGAGGGCGTCTTCGGCTACCGCACTAAGCCCTCCTATCAAACCCAGTTAGATGCCATAAAAGGCGAAGGTGCTTATGAAAGAGAGGTAGCAGACGCCAAGGCCGTGGCTCAGTGCTTACGGGAACAAGGTTGGATTATCGCCAGCCACTCCTACGGTCACCCCGCCTACGGCAATATTACAGCCTACGGCGTAGATTACGACTCTAACCGTTGGGAAGAAACGGTGCAACCCATTGTGGGAGATACCGATATTATTTTGTTCCCCCACGGCAGCGATATCCACACCTGGCACAAATACCCGGCAGACAATGCCAAATTCCAAATTCTTTATGCAGATGGCTATCGGTATTTCTTCAATGTTGACAGTAACGTCTGGAATCAGTTAGGAGATAATTATTTCCGTGGCGGCCGTCAAAATTTGGACGGCATACGGATGTATCACAACCCAGACTTGCTGGCTCCTCTATTTGACGTAGAGACCGTCTTTGATGAAGCCCGTCCCACTCCGGTTCCCAGAAATGGCTCCGGTATGTAAGTAAACAAAAACCCTTCGAAAACCTTTCGTTTTTGGAGGGTTTTTTACATGTTTTCTCCATCTTTGCGCATACTATCAAAAACAAGGACGGTGCAAAACGTGGCAAATAACAGACGAGGAAAAAACAGTTTTATTTTACCGGAAATGCCGGTGATTACCGCTTGGGCCAGCGTGGCAGGCAAAAAAGAATCAGAAGGCCCCCTTTCCCATTATTTTGATATGACTTCCCAAGATACCTATTTCGGTCAAAAATCCTGGGAGCAAGCAGAAAAACACATGCAAAAAACCGCATTGGATACATTGCTGAAAAAAGCAAATTTGAAAAATGAGCAGTTAGGTCTGGTATGTTCCGGAGATTTACTAAACCAATGCATTGGCTCTTCCTTTTCCGTACGCAATACCGATGTGCCCCATTTGGGTCTTTATGGCGCCTGCTCCACCATGGCAGAAAGCCTTCTTGTTGCATCCATGACCGTCAGCGGTGGATTTTCCGATCGCGTGGTCGCCATGACCTCTTCCCACTTTGCCTCCTCAGAACGGCAATACCGGTTTCCCTTAGGCTACGGCGGACAACGCACCCCCACTGCGCAATGGACTGTCACCGGAGCGGGTGCAGCCTTAGTATGCTCCGCCGGTATTGGTCCGCGCATTGAAAGTGCAACCATTGGAACGGTTACGGACTTGGGTATTAAAGATGCCAATAACATGGGCGCGGCAATGGCGCCGGCGGCCTACAACACCATCCGCAGTCATTTGGATAATTTAAACCTGGCGCCGGAAGACTACGATTTAATTGTCACCGGAGATTTGGGACAGTTAGGCAAAGACATTTTATTGGATCTATCCAGACGCGACGGCATTTCCCTTGGCGGAAAATTAACGGACTGTGGCACTTTGGTCTTTGACCAATGTACGCAAGATGTCCACTCCGGCGGTTCCGGATGCGGATGCAGCGCCATAACCCTTTGCGGGTATCTGTTGGATCACATGCACGCCGGAAAATGGAAGCGCATTCTCTTTTGCGGAACAGGGGCCTTACTGTCCCCCACCTCTACGCAACAAGGACTCCCCATCCCCGGCGTTTGCCACGCCGTATCCTTAATAGGAGATGTATAAGATGGATTATTTGAAAGCATTTTTGGTAGGTGGCATTTTCTGCCTCGTCGGTCAAATTTTAATCGACAAAACAAAACTGACCCCAGCCAGAATTTTGGTCAGTTATGTAGTCATTGGCGTGATTTTAGGCGCAGTGGGCATTTACAAACCCTTAGTGGAGTTTGCGGGTGCAGGTGCTACCGTCCCTCTCACCGGTTTTGGCTACAATTTAGCAAAGGGCGTTCGGGAAGCGGTGGATGCCAACGGATTCCTGGGCATTTTTACCGGTGGACTCAAATCCGCTTCCGGTGGCATTACCGCGGCCATTGTGGGCGGACTTTTGGTCAGTTTCCTTTTCAAAGCCAAGGATAAATCCTAAGAATATGGGTAAAATAATCAAGCGGAATCACCGCAAGTACAAATATGGAGGAACTTAGGATGAACAACCAGAATAAGAATCAGAATCAGAACAACCAGCAGAAGCAGAACCAGAATCAGAACCAGAATCAGAACCAGAATCAGAATCAGAATCAGAATCAGAACAACCAGCAGAATAGCAACAACCGATAAACACAGAAAACCGGGCGTGAACATACACGCCCGGCAAATTTTATAGTATCAGGCAAATCAGCCCCGTTGCGCCTTCGTTCACGATACGGGTCAGACTACCTCTGAATTTCCCACGTACATCATCCGGCATTCGAATGACCTTGGCAGTCAAACCTTCCTGAATCAATTCATACACACTTTTCCCAAAAATATTGCTTTGCCACAATTTCTCTGAATCTTCTCCGCTTAAGTAATGAATCAAATCCATGGACTGTTGTTCTCCACCCACCATGGGACTGATTTCTGTGTCAATATCCACCCGAATCATATGGATGGACGGTGCGCCGGCTTTTAATTTAACCCCAAACGCCCCGTTTTTCCGCAATAATTCGGGCGTTTGCAATGTCATTTCCTCCGCCGTTGGCATTACCACCCCATAACCCGTGGCCTTTACAGAAGAAAGGGCATCCGAAATTTTATCGTATTCCTTTTTCACTTTGGAAAGTTCCGTCAAAAGGGATAGCAACTCCCCTTCCGTTTGAATGGCAATCCCGGCTTTTGCGCTTAAAATCTCATAAAACAGAGATTCCGGAAATACCAACATACACGATACTGTGCCGGTAGCCAAATCAATGCACTGTACATGCATATCCTGAACCGCATCTAAATCCCTTAACTGTTCCAGCGCTTGCTCCGCCTGACCTAAGGTATGAATTTCCTTGGCGCAGTTGAGCAATCCGCTATACAACGCCGTTTTTACAGCATGGTCAGGTTCCAATGCATCCATCCATCTGGGCAAATGAATTTCCATTTGTCTCATAGGAAATGCATAGAGCAAATCCTTCAGCAATTGGGCAATGTCTTCTTTGTCCAAAGCCTGACAATCCGCAATCACCGGCGTAACGCCATGTTTTCTTTCAATTTCTTCTTTTAC
>JAZKZB010000085.1:0-4353 GCA_045612425.1 Faecousia sp. | reverse complement strand
GTTAAGTAACCGATAAAGGCGTAGAAAACGGAATACACATACAAATCCCAAATGGGAACGCACCAAAGGGCAAGGGCATGAAGCAACGGAAAAAGCGCCGACGCCCCAATGGGAACCCACCACAATTTTTTCCAATCCGTTGCGACAATCATTCCCAGCCACGCCATAACCACGGGATTCATAAAGAAAAACAGAAGGATAAACAATCCCATTCCCGTACCGGCTTCAGCATACAATACCACCAACAACGGCAGTACAAAAAATGCCACAAGAACAAGGAATAAACAAAGTAACAACTTTTTCATACATTCTCCTCCTGATTGATTTCCAATAGTAACGCCAGCGCGCTTTCCACCGCTTGATTGCGAATGTGCTCCCGATTTCCGGAAAAATGAAATTCTCTGGAAAGCACCTTGTTCTCATCCGCATAACCCAGAAACACCGTACCGACCGGATTGCCGTATTCATCTGCGCCGGGGCCTGCCAAACCGGTAACGGAAACGGCAATATCTGTCTGCAAAGCAGTTCTTGCCCCTACTGCCATGGCCTCTGCCACCGGGGCAGACACCGCACCGAAATGGGAAAGCAGTTCCTCGCTCACGCCCAACAGTCGATGCTTGATTTCGTTACAATAACTGACAATACCGCCCTTGTACACCTGAGAACTGCCGGAAACTGACGTGAGGGCGTGACCGATTCCGCCTCCGGTACAACTTTCTGCCGTGGCAAGGGTTTTGCCCTTTAAGGCGCAGACCACATCATAAGCCAGATTCATCATGATATTTCACCGTGATTTTTTCCACATTTTCCAAAGCCCGCTGAATCAAGGTTTCCCGATCCAAATTCCGTTCGGCATGAATCAATTGTCCCATGGCAGGCTTAGTTTTGGGATGTCTGGGCGTAAAGACGGTGCAACAATCTTCATAAGGCAAAATGGATGTTTCCAACGTGCCGATTTTCCGGGCAATGGTCACAATTTCCTCCTTATCCATCCCAATCAAAGGCATGAACACGGGCATATCTACCACTGCGCCGGTGACCGCCATGGCTTCCATGGTTTGGGATGCTACCTGCCCTAAGTTTTCACCGGTAATCAACGCACCGCAACCGTCCCCCTTTGCAATGCGCTGAGAAATTTCCATCATGAACCGACGCATAATCAAGGTAAAATACTCTTCCGGGCAGTTATCCCGAATCGCCTCTTGAATTTCTGTAAAGGAGACAATATTGACCGTCATCCGTCCACTGTATTTGGTAACCAAGCGGGCCAATTCCACCACTTTATCTTTTGCCAACTGAGAGGTATAGGGGTACGAGAAAAAATGGACACTTTCAATTTCCACGCCCCGCTTGGCAATCATGTATGCCGCCACAGGGGAATCGATGCCACCGCTGAGCAAGCACATGGCGCGACCGCCTACACCGGTGGGCAAACCGCCGGCACCCGGCTCTGCCGGGCCATGGACATAAGCAGCCAAATCCCGGATTTCCACATAAACCGTATAATCGGGATTGCGCACATCCACCGCCACAGTGGGGTGCGCCTCTGCCAACCGCCCGCCAATTTCTTGGGACAGTTGGATAGAGTTTAAGGGGAAGTTTTTATCGGAACGTTTGGACTCTACCTTAAAAGACTTGGCGCACTCCAAATCCTCTCCCAAATACGCCTCCACCGCATTAAAAATCGCATCCAAATCCTTTTCGCAGGGACGGCAACGGCAAAGACTCACCACACCGAAAATACTATGGCAAGCCTCCCATGCCCCCTCCAAATCACATCCGTCATCCATGGGTTGTACGTAGACAGTGGACTGCATGATATATACATCAAAATTGCCGTACACTTTCATTCTGCGCCGGACATTCTGGCGCAGTTTGCTTTCAAATTGGCGCTTATTGGCGCCTTTCAGGACAATTTCTCCCAACTTCAACAAAAAGATTTCGTTCAACGTTTTTTCCTCGCTTTATTGATTTCCTAAATTTACCGCCCGATACTGAATCGCCTCGGCAATATGATGGGTTTGAATGGTTTCACTGCTGTCCAAATCCGCAATGGTGCGGGCAACCCGCAAAATTCGGTCATAACTTCTGGCAGTCAAATTCATGCTGTCAAAAGCCTGTTTCATCAAGTCGGCGCAATCTTCATTCAACTCACAAAACTCCCGCATTTCATCCGGGCCCATGCGCGCGTTGCACATGGTTGCGTTGTTGGGAAAGCGCTGATGCTGACGTTGTCTTGCCTCATTAACCCGCCGGCGGATAGATGCAGACGGCTCTGCCTCAGCACGGCTTCGCAAATCCTCAAAATGCACTGCCGGCACTTCCACAATAATGTCAATTCTATCCAAAAGCGGACCGGAAATACGGCTTTGATAATTCTGCACCATTTGTTCGGAGCAAGTGCATTTTCCCGATGGGTCACCGTACCAACCGCACTTGCAGGGATTCATGGCACACACCAGCATGAACTCCGCCGGGTATGTCACCGCACCGCTGACTCTGGAAATGGTCACCCGGCCATCTTCCAAAGGCTGACGCATCAAATCCAGCGTATCCTTCCGAAACTCCGGCAGTTCATCCAAGAACAACACGCCCTTATGGGCCATGGAGATTTCTCCCGGTTTTGGATTGGCTCCGCCACCTGCCAAACCGGCGTTGGAAATAGTGTGGTGCGGACTGCGGAAAGGCCGTTGGGTCAAAAGGGGCTTCTTGGCATTGAGCAATCCCATAACGGAGTAAATCTGACTCACTTCCAAAGATTCTTCCCATGTCATATCCGGTAAAATAGAGGGCAACCGTTTTGAGAGCATACTCTTGCCCGAACCGGGAGGCCCAATCAGAAGCACATTGTGAGAACCCGCTGCCGCGATTTCCAACGCGCGCTTGACATTTTCCTGACCGAATACATCCTTAAAATCCGCATTATCCCAATCTTGATTGCTCGGTTCCCACAACGGTTGGGGTGTCAAGTTATTTTCTCCGTTAAGGGCATCAATCAGTTGCTTCACCGTTTCAATTCCATAAATAACCGGGCCTCTTGCCAACGTTGCTTCCGCTGCATTTTCTGCCGGGACAAAGAGCGCCTGGATTCCCTCTTTCTTTGCCGCCAAAGCCATGGGGAGCACGCCGGATACGGCCCGCAGTTTCCCATCCAAACTCACTTCGCCCAAAAAAGCGCTGGTGGACTTGGGTTTGCGCACACTGCCGGTGGCGCATAAAATACTCAGCAAAATGGGCAAATCATAATGGGTACCCGCCTTTTTTACATTGGCAGGCGCCAGATTCACCGTAATCCGGCTGGTAGGAAAGGTCATGCCGCTGGTTTTCGATGCGGCGCGAACCCGCTCTCTGGCTTCCTTCACCGCTGCATCGGGCAACCCCACAATATCAAACGCCGGCAAGCCATTGGATATGTAGCATTCCGCCACAACCCCACAACCCTGAATGCCGGTGATTCCAAGGGTTTTCACACTGCAAATCATAATCTCGCCCCTTTTTACATTTGGAGATATTATAGCGCATTTGAACGAAAAACACAAGTATCAATCGATGTTTGTATATCCCCCACCGACAGAATTTTGCTCTTGACCCACATCTATTTATGTGTTATAATTTTTATATTACGAAGGATGTGAGGTGTGCCTATGAAGAAGTCTGCTTATTTACGCATTGTCTTGGTTGTCTTCATTATTACCGCATTGTGCCTGCCATTAAGCGGTTGTATCCCCACCCAATTTAACTGGACCGTATACGGCGCGGTTATGGATGCAAGCGGACAGATCTCAGAGCATCTGGAGTTTACCGTCAAAGGAACACTGCACGATTATCTCATAGATTCCGACCAACTGAACATAGAAGTTTTTACTCCGGACCACTATCCCTATTGTCTGCCTGAGGTAGACTACACGCATACCGATGAAAGCGGTAAGTGGATTGACCTTCCATACTTTTCTGCGCATGCCTATGGACTTGACAAGGAAGATGGCGACGGAATATTCTCTGTTTTTGCATTGGATATTGAGCAGGGATATATTATCCTGAAATGGGGCGATGCCGGCTCTTATCTCGTAGGTTGCACTAACCCGGATACAGACCTGACAGCGGTTTTTGCGCACTTTCAGGAATTTATAGAGTTTTATCAAAATACAGAAAACACAAAGTAAATCTCATACCAAACAACAGTTTGTTCCCGTAATTGCCGATGCCCACTGCATTTTCCTGCAGTGGGCATTTTTATACACACTTTTCCTGAAAAGTCAGCAGTTTTTGACTTTACAAATCGACAGAAAAGTGCTATGATATGGGAGTAGAATTTTGAATACGATTAGGAGGTATTTTATCTTGGCAAGAAAA
>JAZKZB010000084.1:0-1577 GCA_045612425.1 Faecousia sp. | reverse complement strand
GATCATTTTATTGGCCAGCCACAGACCTGCGCCCATTTCCCCAGAATTCTGCCCCAGAACATAGTCGCCGTCCACTTCGCTCATCCACAAATTCTTTCCATTTGCCACAGCAAGCGCCTGCAGCTCTTCCATCAGGCCAATTTTGTAGGTATGGGTGTCAATACGCGCAATGGCATCCTTTGCTTCCGCTGACAGTTTTTCAAAAGAACGGGCCGCCAGCACCGTGCTGGTCTCATCCGTACCCACCAGCAAAATATTGTCCAAACCCTTTTCCGCCAATGCCTTTTGAGTCGCCAGCAGAATGGCGGACTGGCTTTCACCGGGGCTAACATGGCAGCCCTCCTGCTTGGGACTGTAGGCTTCCCAGTAGGCCGTGTTGGGCTCGTTCATAGGAGAGATACTCTGGAAATCAATGCCGTAGTTTTCCTTGTAATACAGCATCACTTGGACCAGATACTCCGCAAATGCTTCCACCTGATCGGCGCGCAGATTGTTCTGACTTGCATAAACCGCACCAGAGGAGCAACCGCTTTCCGTCATATAGTAAGGAGGAGAATTGGAGAACGCTTCTGCAATGAAGTTGCTGCCGCAAGCTGCCTTAGCTCGCAACAACACATTGCGCTGATTTTCGTCCTTCGTGCCGTCAAAAACATGTTCCCCGGTGGTCTCGTCTATTGTCCAGAAACCAGGCATCATGGAATCAGTACGGGTGATGTGGCAATGAGAAGGATCGTCTCCACCACCGATATTGTAGCGGGCAATGTTCATGCCCAGGCCAATTTCGGCATTAAAAAGTAGGTCTGCCGCCTTTTGGGACAGTATATCAGAGTAGCCGATGCGGTTCGCCCACCAGCACAAGCTGGTGCCCCAACCCTCGAATTTACCGTTATTGAAAGGAGAACCCTTGGTGGGGTCAATGGCAAAAATGGTGCGGTTTTCGTCCATAGAAATTTCCGGTTGGGTCTCAGCAACGGTAGGTTGGCTTTCGCCACCTGCATTCCCTGTCGGAACGCAACCGGTAGTTGCGACAGTAGGGTTTGCAACCGGCGCGCAACCGGTAAGACACAAAAGCACCATAAAAATCGACATCCAGTTTTTCATAATACCCCTCCTGCTTGTTTATTCTAATTTGATTTTATCATAGCAGTTTCATATTTTCAACCTTTCCAAAACCTGTGTGTTTTTCCGAAAAGAAACATGTGTTTTTCCCCTAATTTCGGCAAAGCTATGGCTACGGAAAGAAAAAAGTCGTTTTCTACGGAAGGCGGCGGCTTTCCGGGAAAACGAAAAAGGAGAGAGACGATTATGAGTTCCAAGAACAACAACCAGATCAATGTTCCTCAGGCTCGTGAGGCCATGGACAAGTTCAAGATGCAGGCTGCACAGGAAGTGGGCGTCAACCTGACCAATGGCTACAACGGTCACCTGACCTCCCGTGAGGCCGGCTCCGTCGGCGGCCAGATGGTCAAGAAGATGATCGAGGCTTACGAGCAGGGTCTGCGCTAACTCCCCGGCGGGCAATTCCAATAGGATTGCCCGCCTTTACATATTTATTGCGGTTCCGGCGTTTTTGCGGT
>JAZKZB010000083.1:0-4961 GCA_045612425.1 Faecousia sp. | reverse complement strand
CTTTTTTCACAGGTAAAACGCATATCGTTGTTTCCTTTCTGTAAAAAGAATAATAAAATAATATATATATATTTATATAAATATTTTTTGTAGTAGAAGTAGTCGTAGTAGTTGTGAATTGTGGAAAAGACTGTTTTTTCTTAGAAAAAGAACGACTTTTCTTCCACATGGGGTTGTGCATAAAAATGAAGTTTTACACAAGCCAGTTTTGAGAATCCACAGAGGGGAGATTTCCACAATTTATGAATTCACAATTCACAAGGCTTGTGGAAAATTATAACTGGCTGTTTATGTTTGCGGTAATGTCTCGAATTGCATTTTGTAAAGTGGTATTTCCGCCTTTTACTGCCTGTTCTACTTTCGTAATGGCATGCAAAACCGTTGTATGGTCTTTTGTAAATTGTAAACCAATATCCGGTAAAGATAAGTTTGTTAATTTACGAATTAAGAACATAGCAATTTGCCGGGCTTCCACAATATTTTTTGTTCTTTGAGAACCTCTCAGCAAGGTTTCTTCCACGGAATAGAAACGGCAAACTTGATTGATAATCAAATTGGGCGTAGGCAGAGAATTATTTTCCACTTTAAACATATCATCAATGGCTCTGGAAATGTTATTCAAATCCAAAGGCATATTGTTTAAATCCCGATATGCCAGAATTTTTTTCACAGTTCCCTCTAATTGACGCACGTTATTGGTAATGTTATTGGCAATATAATCGCAAACATCGTCACTTAAATTGAGACCCAAACTTTTTGCTTTGTTCCGCAAAATCGCCATTCTGGTTTCATAATCGGGGGGTTGGATATCCGCCAAAAGACCCCATTCAAAACGGGTGCGCAACCGGTCTTCCAAAGTCAGCATATCACTGGGTTTCCGGTCGGCGGTCATGACGATTTGTTTATGTTCTTCATAAAGTTTGTTAAAGGTATGGAAAAATTCTTCCTGGGTAGATTCTTTACCGGCAATAAATTGCACGTCATCAATCAAAAATAAATCCGCTTCCCGGTATTTACTCCGGAATTCCACATTTTTACCGGTTTGCAAGGCGGTAATCAGTTCGTTGGTAAATTCATCGCCTTTAATATAAACAATATTGGCATCGGGCTTATTTTTCCGAATGCCGTTGGCAATGGCATAGAGCAAATGGGTTTTCCCCACGCCGGGAGGTCCATAAATAAAAAGCGGATTATAAACCTGACCCGGTTGGTTGGAGACGGCAAAAGCGGCGCCATGGGCGAAACGGTTAGAAGGACCTACCACAAAGTTTTCAAAATTAAACTGCGGGTTAAAATCCATGGCAGTGGGAGTCTTTTCTTTATTATGGAAAGCCTCCAACTGTTCATCGTCAAAAACAATGACTTTTGCTTCGGATTGAAAAATTTCACGTAAAGCATCTTGAATATAGGATTTACAAGTATTACCAATAATGGACCGACGAAATTCGTCGGGAGAGTATAATATTAAGTGGTCTTCATTCAGTTCTACCACTTCGGCATCGTCAAACCAACTAGAAACCGTAATGCTGGTTAAACGCTCTTCCAGATAGTTTAAAACCTTAGCCCAAACATAGGCAGATGAAAACATAGAAAAACTCCTTTCTAATCAAAAACTGCCGGAATTTTTAACGAAAAAACACCGAAAAAAACGACACTTTCTCACCGTAGATTGTATCATATTTCTGTGGAAAAAACAAGGATTTTTTGACAAGAAATCGGAAATTAGAGAAAGAAAAAATCCATGTGAGAAAATAGAAAAAACGGAATATTTTTTAAGAAAAAGGAAAGAATCACCACCTTCCAAAGAAAAGAGAAAAGCATGCTTCACCCTTGTGAAAAAAGAAAGAAAAGGTTGCACTTTTTTGTGCAACCTTTTCAAAAAAAGTATATGATTTTGTGGATTAACCAAAGACACTCAGCAGGAAACCTGCGGCAATGGCAGAGCCGATTACACCGGCCACATTGGGGCCCATGGCCTGCATCAGCAGGAAGTTGGAGGGATTGTTCTTCTGACCAACCGTGTTCGCTACACGGGCAGCCATGGGAACGGCGGATACGCCTGCAGAACCAATCAAAGGATTGACTTTGCCCTTGGTCAGTTTGCACATTACTTGGCCACCCAGCAGACCGCCGGCGGTGGAGATACCAAATGCCACAACACCCAGCACCACAATTTTCAGTGTCTCGCCGGTGAGGAAGGTAGTACCAACCATGGTAGCGCCAACAGAGGTGCTCAAGAAAATGGTTACAATGTTCATCAGAGCATTTTGCATGGTGTCGCTGAGGCGGTCTGTAAGACCGGTTTCTTTTGCCAGGTTACCAAACATCAGGCAACCGATCAAAGGAGCGGTGTCCGGCATCAGCAGGGCTACAAAAATGGTAACCACGATGGGGAAGATGATTTTTTCGGTCTTAGACACATTACGGGTCTGGACCATTTTGATCTTCCGTTGTTCCGCAGTGGTCAGCAGGTTCATAATGGGAGGCTGGATCAGGGGGATCAGCGCCATGTAAGAATAGGCTGCCACAGCAATGGCGCCCAGCAGATGGGGAGCCAGTTTAGAAGTCAGGAAGATAGCGGTGGGGCCGTCAGCGCCACCGATAGTACCGATGGAAGCGGCCTCAGGGCCGGTAAAGCCCAGCAAAATAGCGCCAAAGAAAGCAACGAATACGCCCATCTGAGCAGCAGCGCCCAGCAGCAGGCTCTTGGGGTTAGACAGCAGAGGGCCGAAGTCGGTCATGGCGCCAACGCCCATAAAGATCAAGCAGGGGTAGAGAGAGGTCTTAACACCAATGTACAAAAAGTCCAGCAGACCACCGTGCTTCAAAATCTCACCATAGGAGTGATAAACGGGGTTTGCAATCTTTTCGCCCAACTCGTTGAGCAGATAATTGCCGTTTCCATCCATTAGATATTCCTGCATAAAGGATTGCCACATTTCGTCGTGATACAAACCGCTTAAAGGCAGGTTGGTCAGCAGACAGCCAAAGGCAATACCACACATCAGCAGGGGTTCGAACTTTTTGCCGATACCCAGGTACAACAGAACGCAGGCGATGGCGATCATAATCAGATTCTGGGCGCCGATACCAAAGATGCCCAGAAAACCATCGCCGGCAAAATTGTTAATGATATTGGAAAAACCGGAATTTTCCCATAAACCCAGAAGGATCTCACCAATTTTTTCCATTGGTCAGCCCTCCTTACGCAATCACGACCAGCACATCACCGGTGTTGACAGAAGCGCCCTTGGAAGTTGCCACTTGAGCGACAGTGCCACTTTTGGGAGCGTAGATTTCGTTTTCCATCTTCATGGCTTCCAGAACCACCAGCAGTTCGCCTTCCTTGACAGACTGACCGTTCTGAACATTGACCTTCAGAATGGTGCCGGGCATGGGAGCGGTAACGGGTTCGCCGGCTGCAGTCACAGCGGGAGCGGCAGCCACGGGAGCCGCAGCGGCAACAGGCGCAGCAGCAACGGGTGCAACTACAGGGGCAGCGGGAGCGGAGGGTACAATGGCTTCGTACTCGTCCAGCAGCATGGCCTTACCGGCCTCGACCTCTACCTCATAGGTACGGCCGTTAAGAGTTACTTTATATTTCATGTTATTTTTCCTCCTTGATGGAAATGAAACGCAGTTCGTTCAGCGGCTTGCCCAGTTTGTCGGCTACGATGGCCATGACCATAGCGGCAGTCTTGGGCTCCACATCGTGAAGTTTCAGTTCGCCGGCAGTGCCGGGAGCTTCAGGGATCACAGGGGTAACGGGTTCAGCAGCAGGCGCAGCGGCCACGGTAGCCGTTTTCTTGTTTTCAGCGGCCACGAAGATCTTGCCCATGATCGTGATTACGACCATCAGCAAAACAATGCCGAAGAACACTACGGCGTAGCCTAACAGTGTATACAGGCCTGCTTCGCCTACATCCATCTTGAACCAGCCCTGATTTACAGCAGCGGCAGCAAGAATATTCATGGTTGTGCCTCCTTATGCTTCTACGATGGAGTAGGTGCAAATATTTTCTTCTTTCGCCTTGCGGTCTTCCAGGAACTTTTCGGCAAGGTTGGGGAATGCGATGTAACTCAGCACATCTTCGTCGCACTTGGCCAAATCGCCCAGTTTTTCCCGGGTGGCTTCCACAACGGGTTCCAGGGTGTCGGCATAGCGACCGGTGAGGGGCTGCTCGTCGCCCAGAATCTGCTTTTGAATGTCAGCATCAATGGGGGCGGGGGTGATGCCGTATTCCCCACGGCAGTAGGCTTTGATTTCCTTAGAAACTGTTTTATAGCGCTGACCGTCCAGTACGTTACGCACAGCCTGCACACCCACCATTTGGGAAGTGGGCGTTACCAGCGGGGGATAGCCCAAATCGGCGCGTACCTTGGGGGTTTCTGCCAGGGCTTCTTCAAACCGATCCAGGGCATTCATTTGCTTCAACTGGCTCAGCAGATTGGAAAGCATACCGCCGGGCACTTGATATGTCAGACACTGGGTGTCGGTGGCCATAGCCTTGGGCATCAAAGTGCCATCGGCAACAAATTCGTCCCGAACGCCCTTAAAGTAGTCCGCCATGGTATTGAGGGCTTCGTCATTGAGGTTGACTTCGTAACCCAACTGACGCAGAGCGTAAGCCAGGGTTTCGGTAGCGGGCTGGGAAGTACCGCCGGAGAAGGGAGAAATGGCGGTGTCGATAATATCCACGCCGGCTTCCACAGCCTTCAGATAGGTCATGAATGCCAAACCGGTAGTGGAGTGGGTATGCAGGTCGATGGGCAGGTCCACGGCATCCTTAATGGCAGAAACCAGATCCTAGGCTTCCTGAGGGCCCATAATACCGGCCATATCCTTAATACAAATGGTGGAGGCGCCCATTTCCTTCAGTTCCTTAACCATGGACACATACTTATCCAGGGTATGTACGGGAGAGGAGGTGTAGGAGATCGTACCGGAAGCAATAGCGCCG
>JAZKZB010000082.1:0-5321 GCA_045612425.1 Faecousia sp. | reverse complement strand
CCTCATTTCTCCGGAAGGACGGATAATCAACTCCGGATCAGGAACGTCGGCAGAATACAGATACTTCTCAAACAGTGTCTGCGTCAGTTCTTCCGGCTTTCTTTCCCCCCTGGCAACCTCTTCAGCAAACCGCTGTGCCGCCTGGACGATCTCCAGCCGTCCACCGTAATTGAGGCAGAAATTCACCTGCACATCATATTCGCAGGATCGGTTTTGCGCCGCCAGACATTGATTACGCAGTTCTGGGCTCAACCGACTTAAATCACCAAAGAAGCAAAAACGAACCCTATTTTTCTCCATATCCTGCAAGGCTTCTTCCAAATATTTACCCAACAGCTTCATGATTCCGGAAATTTCGTCTGCGGAACGTTTCCAGTTTTCCGTGGAGAATGCATATACGGTCAAATATTTCACGCCGATTTCACGGCAGTAATTTGCAATTTTACGGAAAGACTCCGCCCCCGCGGAATGACCCGCAGTTCTGGGAAGTCCACGTTTCTTTGCCCAGCGGCCATTGCCATCCATAATGATCGCAATGTGCTGCGGGACGCGTCCTTGATTCATTTCTTTATCCGAAAGTGCCATCCAGAGCACCTCTTTCACATTATCATGATAACAGAGCATTGGGGGCGCTAGCGCCCCCAATGCTTCCAGGCTTTAAATCGCCATCAATTCCTTTTCCTTGGCGGCAAGTGCATCGTCAGCCTTCTTGATGTACTTGTCAAGCATATCCTGCAGATCCTTTTCTGCCTTTTTCTGCTCATCCTCAGTGATTTCAGAATTCTTCTTCAGCTTTTTCACATAATCCATACCGTCACGACGGACATTGCGCATGGCAACTTTGGCATCTTCGGCATACTTCTTGACCTGCTTCGTCAGTTCTCTACGACGTTCCTCCGTCAGTTGGGGGAAAATCAGACGAATCACCCGACCGTCATTTTGAGGATTGATGCCCAAATCAGACACCTGAATCGCCTTTTCAATATCGCGAAGCAGTTTGGTATCCCAAGGCTGAATCACCAAGGTACGGGCATCGGGAGAGGAAATGGTGGCAACGCCATTTAAGGGTGTTTCACTTCCATAGTATTCCACATTGATACGATCAAGAACCTTTGCGTTTGCACGACCGGCGCGTACTGCGTCAAATTCCTCATGCAAATGGTCCAGCGTTTTATCCATCTTTCTTCCGAATTCAGCAAAATCAACACTCATTGTTGTAAGCCTCCTTAAAATTTATTCTTCACGGTTGTTCCGATTTCTTCCCCGCGAACAACCCGTAAAATGCTATTTTCTTCTTCCAAGCCAAAGCAAACCATGGTCATATCATTATCCATTGCCAATGCCATTGCCGTAATGTCAGTGGCACGCAAATTTTTCGCCAAGGCTTCCGCATAAGTAAGACGAGTATAACGTACGGCATTGGGATCAACGTTGGGGTCTGCAGAGTAAATGGCATCCACATTCTTTGCCATCAAAATGGCATCTGCCTCAATTTCCACGCCCCGAAGAACCACTCCTGTATCTGTAGAAAAATAAGGATTTCCGGTGCCGGCAGCAAAAATAACTACTTTGCCTTCTTTCAAATATCGGTCGGCAGTATCCCGGGTAAAATACTCACAGAACTTGTTCATTTCCACAGCGCTAAGCACTCTGGCATCCACGCCATGCTTCTCCAACGCATCGGCCACCGCAATGGCATTCATCACCGTACCCAGCATTCCCATAGCATCCGCATGAGAACGTTGCATTTTATCAGCGCCGTCTTTTACGCCACGCCAAAAATTTCCGGCGCCAACCATCAATCCGACCTGCACGCCCAAATCCACACATTCCTTAATTGCCACACACACGGAATGGATCACATCAAAATCCAAACCTCTGCGCGCAGGGCCGGCCAAAGCCTCACCGCTGACTTTCAGCATAACACGCTTATATTTCAGTTCTTCCATATGTTTCCTCTCCTTGTGCATTATCCTTTCCTATTTTATTATAAAAACAGCAAAAAGACAACCCACAATTTTCACTTTTGGACAATCTTTTGTGATTTTTTACATTTTGAACGAAAATTATCCTTCCCCTCTTCCATTTCAGACATATGTCTTGTAAATATTTTCAACCCTGCCTATAAATATTCATGATTTCATATTGCAAAAGCCCAAAAAATGGGTTATAATGCTATGAATGGAAAATTACCTAAGTGAGGTTTATCATTATGGCTGAAATCACAGAAAGCAAGAATTTCATCCACGCATTTATTGAAGAAGACATCGCCGAAGGCGGTCGTTACGCAGGGCAGACTGTTCATACCCGTTTCCCCCCTGAACCCAACGGCTATCTCCATATCGGTCACTGCAAAGCGCTGATTATCGACTTCGGTACTGCTGAGAAATTTAACGGTCTTTGCAACCTGCGGATGGATGACACGAACCCCTCCAAAGAAGATGTGGAATTTGTAGAGGCCATCCAGGAAGATATTCGCTGGCTTGGTTTTGATTGGGGCGACCGCTTTTACTACGGCTCTGATTATTTTGAAAAAGACTATGAATTTGCCGTTGAACTTATTAAAAAAGGTTTGGCCTACGTCTGTGAACTGACACCGGAGGAATTTAAAGAAAACCGTGGCGATTTAAATACGCCTGCTGTTTCTCCTTATCGGGACAGACCTATGGAAGAAAGTTTGGATTTATTCGCTCGCATGCGCGCCGGTGAATTTCCCGACAACGCCATGACCTTACGGGCCAAAATCGACCTCGCATCCGGCAACTTCAACATGCGTGACCCGGTCATTTACCGTATTCGTCATATGCACCACCACCGTCAGGGCGACAAATGGTGTATCGATCCCATGTACGATTTTGCCCACCCCATTCAAGATGCCATGGAAGGCATCACCCACAGTCTTTGCTCTTTGGAATTTGAGAATCACCGTCCTCTCTATAACTGGGTTGTGGAGAACGTATCCGTCCCCCACCGTCCCCGGCAAATCGAATTTGCCCGTTTGGGAATTGACCACACAGTGCTTTCCAAGCGCAAACTCCGTCAGTTGGTGGAAGAAGGCCGTGTTTCCGGTTGGGACGACCCCCGGATGCCTACCCTCTGCGGTCTGCGCCGTCGGGGTTACACTCCTGCATCCATCCGCAATTTCTGCGACCGTGTTGGCGTAGCCAAATCCCCCAACACGATCGAATATGCATTTTTAGAGCATTGCCTGCGGGAAGATCTAAACGAAACCGCACAGCGTGTCATGGCTGTTATCGATCCCGTAAAATTAACCATCACCAACTATCCCGAAGGGCAAAGCGAAACCTTCGAAGTGGAAAACAATCCCGTGGACGAGACTGCCGGAACGCACACTGTCACCTTCTCCCGGAATTTGTGGATTGAAAATGATGACTTTTTGTCAGAACCCATTCCCAAATATAAGCGTCTTTACCCCGAGGGTCCGGAATGTCGCCTGAAGGGAGCGTATCTTATCACCTGCACCGGATGCGTAAGGGATGAAAATGGCAAGGTAATCGAAGTGCTCGCCACCTATGACCCAGATTCTAAGGGCGGAAATCCCGCCGACGGTCGCAAAGTCAAGGGCGCTACCATTCACTGGGTGGACGCGAACAACTGCTGTGATGCAGAAGTCCGTCAGTACAGCAACCTGTTCGACGATGCCGACCCGGATGCTTCCGGCAAGGACTTCATTTCCTGCTTAAACCCCAATTCTCTGGAAGTGCTCACCGGTTGCAAAGTGGAAAAGAGTTTGGAAGATGCCAAAGCACCTGCTTCTTATCAGTTCATGCGCATTGGTTACTTCTGCCCGGATTCCAAGGATTGCAAGCCCGGCCACTTAGTTTTCAACCGAAGCGTTAGTTTGAAAGACAGTTTTAAACCCGCAAATTAAACAAGGAACACCGGAAGGGAACTCCCTTCCGGTGTCTTTTATTTTTTCTCTTTCATTTGCGCCTGCAGGTGCATACTCAACACAGCCAAAGAGGTAGCCATGTTTTCATTTTGCACCAAAATATGACTGGGCACATCCAAATGAATCGGCGCAAAGTTCCAAATCGCCTTAATACCGCAGGCAATCAGTTGATTACAAACTTCCTGTGCGTGAGCCGCAGGTACAGTGATAATGCCCATCAGAACCTTATTGCTTCTGCAGAAGGATTCCAGTTTGGAAATCGAATAAATCGGTGTGCCCTCATCCGTCTTCTTCGCCGGAGGCGCAATGTCAAAGGCAGCCAAAATATTAAGGCCGTAAGCATCAAATCCACTGTAACCACAGAGCGCCTGCCCTAATTTTCCTGCGCCAATCAACACAGCATCCGTAGTATTGTCATAGCCCAAAAACTGCTCAATATCGTCAATCAGTCGCATTCTGGGGTAACCGATTTTTGGCCGTCCCTCATTGGAGACCATAGCCAAATCCTTACGCACCTGAACTTCCCCCATACTCAAGGCATTTGCCAAGGTAGTGGCGGAAATATAGGGAACCGTATCTTCCGGAATGGACTTTAGATATGCCAAATAACCGGGCAAGCGTTTTAAGACCGCTTTTGATATTTCTTTCCTCTCCATAAGGTACCTCCATAATCGGTAAAAATCAATATCGATACTGATTTTTATCGATTATATCATACCTATTTCCCGTTTTCAAGTCTCATTTACGCGCAGGAAGTTTGCCGAAGCATCTCCTTTTTCAGTCTTTGCATAATCCGTTTTTCCAAGCGGGAGATATAAGATTGTGAAATACCCATCTTCTCTGCCACCTCTTTTTGAGTCAATTCCTTTCTACCATCAAGCCCATAACGCATCCATACAATTTCCTGCTCCCGGGGAGGCAATTCCGCCAGCGCCTGCCGAAGCACACACAAATCCACATCATCTTCCATGGGCTTGAAAATCACATCTTCATCCGTTCCGAGAATATCGGAAAGAAGTAATTCATTTCCGTCATAATCCATGTTAATCGGTTCATCCAGAGAAACCTCCGCCCTTTGCCCCGCTATTTTCCGAATGTACATCAAAATCTCATTTTCAATGCAACGGGATGCATAGGTTGCCAACTTAATATTACGGTCCATACGATATGTATTGATGGATTTTATCAACCCTATTGTTCCGATAGAAATTAAATCCTCCAAATTGACTCCCGTATTTTCAAATCGACGGGCAATATACACGACCAATCGTAAATTATGCTCAATCAGCAGTTGTTTTGCCCAATCGTCTCCCCTATCCAAGGCATCCAATGCGTTTTGCTCCTCATCCCCCTTCAGCGGGGGTGGAAGAATATCACTGCCCCCAATATAATATAGTTCTCCTTTTTG
>JAZKZB010000081.1:0-9379 GCA_045612425.1 Faecousia sp. | reverse complement strand
ATGGGTGTGGAACGTCCCAGAAAAGCCGCGGAAAATGCGGATTTGGTAATTTTCGTCTGCGACGGCTCCACCCCCTTAGATGCCGAAGATCGTGCCGTCATAGAATCCTGCGTAGATTATGAAAATGTGATTGCCCTGATCAACAAAACCGACTTGGGGCAAGTGGTTTTACCCAGCGACCTTCCCTTTACCACAATTTTAGAAATCTGCACCCAAAACGGTCACGGACTTTCTCAACTTTCCCAAGTCATCGACACCATGTTTGCCGGAAATACACCTTGCGACGGTTCTGTTTTGACCAATCCCCGGCAATTTAATGCCATTGCCAGAGCCTACGAATCCATGCTTAGCGCCCTGCAAGGATTGAAATTAGGATTGACCCCCGACGCCGTACTCACTGACGTTGAAAATGCCATGGAAGCCATGGGCGAAGTCACCGGTGCAACGGTACGAGAAGATATTACCGCCCGAATTTTTGAGCGTTTCTGTGTAGGAAAATGATATGATTTATTTTGATAACTCCGCCACCACCAAACCATGCCCTCAGGCAGTTGAAGCCGTAACCAATGCCTTAACAGAGCAATGGGCAAATCCCAGCGCACTGTATACCTTTGGCATCGATGCCGGAAAACAACTGCGTAACGCCCGCCATTGCGTTGCCGCCGCCATGGGCGCAGAACCCGACCGGGTATTCTTTACTTCAGGCGGTACCGAGTCCGATAACTGGGCCATTTTTGCCACCGCAAAACGGCTAGGAAAACGGGGCAATCACATTGTCACCACCGCCATGGAGCACCCGGCAGTTCTGAACTGCATGAAGGAACTGGAAGCAAAAGGATTTGATGTCACCTATCTGCAACCCGACAATCTTGGAAATATATCCGTAGACATCTTAAAATCTGCATTGCGAAAAGACACCATTCTGGTCTCCATTATGATGGTCAATAATGAAGTGGGGTCTGTGCTTCCCATTTCCGAAATGGCGAAACTGACCCACAAACTCTGCCCGGATGCAATCTTCCACACCGATGCCGTACAAGGTTTTCTGAAAATCCCCTTTTCCGCCAAAACATTGGGAGCAGACCTCATCAGTGTTTCTTCCCACAAAATTCATGGGCCTAAGGGCGCAGGCGCGCTATATATCAGTCCGAGACTGAAGTCCTTCCCTGCTCTTTTATTAGGAGGTGGACAAGAAGGCAATTTTCGAAGCGGTACAGAAGCCATGCCTGCCATCTTGGGTTTTGCCGGCGCTTGTCAGGAAGTATCTGCCACCATGCGGGAAGACATTTCTAACGAAAGGACACTTCTGGAAGAATTGGTGGAAACATTATCCCAGATAGAGGGAGTCACCCTCAACGGCGCCCACAATGCGCCCCACATCCTATCCATCTCCATTCCCGGTGTGCCCACGCAAAACAGCATTAATATTTTGCAAGATGCAGGCATTTGCGTTTCCGCAGGCTCTGCCTGCGCTAAGGGGCACCGCAGTCATGTGCTGGCGGCCATGGGGCTTTCTCCCCACATCATAGACAGTTCCTTCCGCGTATCCCTCAGCCGAGACACCACAAAAAAAGAAGTCGGCGCACTTATCAACGGCATCCAATATATTTTGGATTGGAAAAACCGCTAAAACTGCACCAACTTCCAACGAATTACACCTGCGCGTATCCTTGTCTACAAATCACTTCTGCCACCTGATCGACGTATCGGTGGCAGATTTCTTTTTCCGGGGCTTCCACCATCACCCGAATTACCGGCTCTGTTCCGGATTCTCTTACCAGGATTCTTCCCTCATCCCCCAAGGCGCGGGCGATTTCTTCCACTGTTTCTTGCACCCGAGGGTCTTCCTTAACCTCTTCCTTGGAACGAACTCTCACGTTCTTCAAAACTTGGGGATAAATTTGTAACCCCTGATAAAGTTGACTCATGGGCTTTTTGCATTCCAGCATCGCTTCCATCAGTTTTAAACTGGTTAAAATTCCGTCCCCGGTAGTAGCATATTTGGAAATAATAATATGCCCCGATTGTTCACCGCCTAAACGGCAACCGTTGCGCGCCATATATTCATACACATACTTATCGCCTACTGCTGTTTTTGCATAGGCGATATTTTCTTCCTCCAACGCCTTGTAAAGGCCAAAATTAGACATAACCGTAGTGACCACCGTATTATTGTCCAACTGTCCTTGAGACTTCATATATTTCCCAAGAATATACAGAATATGGTCGCCGGTGACGATATTGCCCTTTTCATCCACACAAAGGCATCTGTCCGCATCTCCGTCATAGGCAAATCCCACATCCAGCCCCTGCTCCACAACAAATTTCTGAAGAACTTCAATGTGAGTAGAGCCGGCATTTTCATTGATATTCGTACCGTCTGGATTGGCATGGATTACATAGGTTTTTGCGCCTAAAGCATCAAACACCGATTTGGCAATGTTCCAGGATGCCCCGTTGGCACAGTCAAGACCCACTTTTACCCCTTTGAAAGAGTACAGTCCCAAACAAATCAAGTAGCCGATATAACGATTGCGCCCCGATACATAATCTACACTGACCCCTACTTTTTCTTTTCTGGCGTAAGGCAATTCTTCCCACGTTTTTCCGAAAACAGATACCTTTCCGTCTAAATAATCCTCCACCAAAGAAATGGTCTGCTCTTCCATCTTTTCTCCGGCACTGTTGAGCAATTTAATGCCATTGTCATAAAAAGGATTGTGACTGGCAGAAATCATAATTCCGCAGTCGAATCCATCTGTTTTGGTGATATACGCCACCGAGGGCGTGGTGGTGACGTGAAGCAGATACGCATCTGCTCCCGATGCCGTAATGCCGGCTGCCAAAGCATATTCCAGCATATAACTACTGCGCCGAGTGTCTTTTCCAATGACAATTCTCGCTTTTTTCTCCCCAACCGGATTATGTTTTAACTGACCGTAGTACCACCCTAAAAATCTACCGATTTTATAGGCATGATCCGCAGTCAAATCCACATTGGCTTCTCCCCGGAAACCATCAGTCCCAAAATACTTTCCCATCTTTATCCCTCACTTCTTTTCAACAATCACATTGGCAGTTTTATAAATAGAATTGGCAGGCACCACACCGCGCACATTCGACTGGGGGTACACATTGGCATTGCGCCCAATCACTGTGCCGGGGTTTAAAACGCTGTTGCACCCTACCTCTGCAAAATCCCCCAAAAACGCCCCGACTTTCTTAAGGCCGGTGGGGATTTCCGTTTCTCCGTGAATGACCACCAAGGATTTATCCGACTTTACATTAGAAGTCAGCGAGCCTGCACCCATGTGAGATTTGAAACCCAGGATACTGTCGCCCACATAATTATAATGAGGCACTTGAACGCCATCAAACAAGATCACATTTTTCAGTTCCACAGAATTACCTACCACGCAGTTCTCACCTACCAAGGCAGGTCCTCGAACAAATGCACCGTGTCGGACTTCCGAATCCGCGCCGATAATAGTAGGACCGGCAATGGAGGCGCCCGGCGCAATCTTGGCGGTACTGTGAACCCAAACATTCTCGCTCAAACAAATATAGGTATCCTTATCCAGCGTTTCTATCAACTGCAGAATCATTTCCCGGATACCCTTAAGCGCCTCCCACGGATACCGGAAGCCATTCAAATAATCAACCGCCTGCGTATGTGTCAAATCATAAAGTTCTTTTACAGAATACATAGAAAAACCCCTTAATAGTCAAAAATGATAAAATTATTGTCAGATTTTGCACACGGGCAAATTATAGCACACTCCTTCGCAAGAATCAAGCCCTAATTTACTGCCATCTTCCTAAACCTTGATTTTCAGACAAATTCCCTACGAAAACAACAAAAAGCACAGTTGCAAAAGCAACTGTGCTTAAAGTATATGCAATTCCTTAATAGGCTACGCCCCAATAAATCATTTTGCTTGCAGGCTTGCCACAGCAGGCACACGTATCTCCCAAATTTTCCTGAGCAAAGGGGATGCAACGGGAAGACATACCGGCTTTTTCCTTCATAGCCAGTTCACACTCCAAATCTCCGCACCACATGGTCTTTACGAAACCGCCGTTTTCTTCCTGCAGTTTCTTAGCCTCTTCAATGGAATGAGCCTCGTAAATATGATCGTCCAAATTCTTCTTGGCACGTTCATACATACCTTTATGCACCAATTCCAGTTGCTGGGCAACAGCCGTTTCCAGTTCGTCCAAACTCACAACGGTCTTTTCCCCATCATTTCTGCGAACCAAAACAACTTGATTATTTTCCAAATCACGAGGACCGCATTCCACGCGCAGAGGCACGCCCTTCATTTCATACTCCGCGCACTTCCAACCCATAGAGTTGTCAGAATCATCCATCTTCACCCGCAGACCTGCGGCAAGCAAGCGATCTCGAATAGCAGAAGCCCCTTCCAAGACACCCTCCTTGTGCTGAGCAATGGGAAGTACCACCACCTGAATCGGTGCGATTTTCGGAGGCAACACCAAACCGTTGTTGTCACCGTGGGTCATAATAATACCACCGATTAAACGCGTTGATACACCCCAAGAGGTTTCATGGGGATTGGTCTTTTGATTATTCTTATCCGTAAATTCAATGTTGAATGCCTTCGCAAATCCGTCTCCGAAATAGTGGGATGTACCGGCTTGCAACGCCTTCCGGTCGTGCATCATACATTCAATGGTATACGTAGCCTCTGCACCATTGAATTTTTCCTTTTCTGTTTTCTGACCTCTGGTTACAGGCATTGCCAACACATCTTCGCAAAAATCCGCATAGACATTCAGCATGGTTTCTGTAAATTCCTTGGCTTCCTGCGCGGTTGCATGAATGGTGTGACCTTCTTGCCACAAGAACTCTCTATGACGCAAGAAAGGACGGGATGTTTTTTCCCAACGCAAAACGGAACACCACTGATTATACTTCATGGGAAGATCACGATGGGACTGCAACACATTGGCAAAATGCTCGCAAAACAGTGTTTCAGAAGTCGGGCGAATAGCATACCTCTCTTCCAGTTTTTCCACACCGCCATGGGTAACCCATGCGCACTCCGGCGCAAATCCTTCCACATGGTCTTTCTCCTTTTGGAGCAGGCTTTCCGGAATTAACATAGGCATGTAAACATTTTCAACGCCCTGCTTTTTAAATTCCTTATCCATAATCTGCTGAATATTTTCCCAGATTGCATAGCCGTACGGACGGTAAATAAACACACCTTTAATAGAAGAATAGTCAATCAATTGGGCCTTTTTGCACACATCGGTGAACCATTGGGCAAAATCCACTTCCATATCGGTAATTTGCTCGACTTTTTTCTCTTTTGCCATAATGCGTCATCCTCTCGAATTTCCTTTTTCGTGCCTATTATTATAGCACACCTGTCAATACTTTGCATAGGATGAAGCAAAGTTTTTCCTGTGAAGGAGTTCTTCTATGAAATATGTCACCATATCTTTAGAGCCGGCAGTGGCTCTTTTTTATTCCCAAATTGCGCAAAACGTCGGCCTGCCTTTAGAACAGGTTCTGTCAGACGCACTTTTTAAGTTAGCAGGAGAACTAAGCATGGAAGCCATCCACAAACGTGAAGGCAACACGCAAACAGAGCATCTTTAGACAACACCCCTATTGCATTTACAAAGAAATTGTGTTATACTGACAGAAATGAAAATCATGGCAAAATTTATTCCCTTCCCCGAATGGAGGTGCTACTATGCATAGAGTGTCCTGCCCCGTAGAAAAACTTTACAGCGAAACAAAATACACTCCTCTGGAAAATCTATGCGCCACAATCCAACTGCTCCATGATTCCGGTTTTGATGCATACGACCTTTCTCTGTGCGATACCACCCAAGAGAGAAGAGAACTGTTTTCCCATGAAAATTACCGGGAAACAGCCCAGCAACTTCGCCGATATGCTGATGCTATCGGTATCCCTTGTAATCAATCCCACGCTTTCTTCCCCACCAGTTTCGGTGACGGGCGAGACGAAGACGTTTTTCAGACTTTAGTGGAGAACATAGAGGCTTCTGCCATCGTCGGGGCCGAAATCATTGTCATTCACCCAAACCAGCATCTTTGTTATGCCGAGCACCCTCGGGAACTATTCGAAATGAATATTGCATTTTATAAAAAACTCATCCCTTACGCTGAGAAATTTGGCGTTCGAATTGCAACCGAAAATATGTGGCAATACAATGTGCCCTCCCGTGTGCCAACTGATTCTGTTTGTTCCCGGGCATGGGAGTTTTGTGAATTGATTGACGCCGTGAATAGTCCCTGGCTTGTGGGTTGTTTGGATTTGGGGCATGCGGCCTTAATGAAAACCGATATCCCTCAATTCATCCGCACCATGGGCAATCGGTTGCAGGCATTACATATTCATGATGTCGATCTGGAAAAGGACAGTCACACCCTCCCCTACACAATGAAAATCGACTACGCTCCTATTTTAGAAGCATTAAAAGAAATTGGCTATCAAGGAGACATCACCTTTGAATGCAACAATTTCTTCCAACGCTTTCCCAAAGAATTGCTCCCCTCTGCCGCTAAATTGATGGCGGATATTGGAAAATACTTCAGAACCCAAATCCAATAATCCGGGCGAACTTTCAAACACATTCGCTGTAAAATCGATTCCTATTCGACGATTGTTTTCCATATGACGCAACAACTCCCTGAATGCAGATGCATTCAGGGAGTTGTTTATACCGTTTGATGTCGACTTTCATTACATTTTTAATTCTATCACATCGTATACAAAATAAAGTTTATCCAATATCCCATCAATAATGCCCGTCAAATGCGCACATACTATGGGCAAAGGATGTGAAAAGATGGCATACAAACGTGGATTTATTCCATATGCATTCGCCGCGCTTTTGATTGGTTTGGTCGGTGGTTTTTCCACCGTTTTAGGCCCTGCCTTTGTGCAAGATATGGGAATCCATTATAACAATACCACTTGGACTGCACTGGCCCAGGCTATATCCACTGCGGCTTGCGCTCCCATTCTCGGCAAAGTTGGTGACGTAATCGGGCGGAGAAAAACACTGCTTTCAGGTATTTTGATATTCACTTTCGGCAATGTGCTGTCCGTACTGGCAAATTCTCTTATCTTCATGTTATTGGCAAGATTTGTTGTGGGTATTGGCACAGCAGCCATGGGGCCTGTCATTCTGGCCTATATCGCTACAGAATTTCCTCAAGACCGAGTAGCGAAGGGCTTTTCTGTATATATGCTCCTTTCCAGTGCGTCCGTAATGATTGGCCCCACCTTAGGCGGTCTGATCGTCTCCGCATACGGATGGAGAACCATGTTATGGGTTTGTGTCGCCATTTGCGCCGGTATTTTTGCAACTTGCATTCTTACTTCCCGCGAGGAAGAATGCAATGGAAAGATGCCACAAAACTTCGATATATCCGGCGCTATCTTGATTTTAGTTTTCTTTGGTTTGCTACTTTGCATACCCTCTTTCGGGCAAAACTTTGGGTGGACATCTGTGCCGTTTTTAATCGTATTGAGTTTTGCAATCGTCAGCCTAATTGGCCTTATCCTTGCGGAACGGAAAAGCACCCATCCAATTCTGTCAGGTAATTTTATCAAACGAGGCACTTTTGTTCTCAGTGTTATTGCATTGTTCCTCACGCAAGGATTGATGCAGGCGAATATGACGAACACCATTGTTTTTGTCAATTACACCCAACCAAATAACCCCGCATTTTCCGGCTATGCCATTTCTGTGATGTATTTGGGTATGTCTCTGGGCGCGGTTATTTTGGGCCCGTTGGCAGATAAGTTTGAACCGAAAAGGGTCTTAGTTGGCTCTTTCCTGCTGACCGGAATCGGATGCGGAATTCTGCTGCTGTTCACAGAGATTACTTCCGTATTATTGCTGATGGCATCCCTTGGCATCCTCGGCTTCGGTCTGGGAGGAAACGGTACCATCTTTATGAAAATCGTCCTTTCCGGATTGACACCGCAAGAAGCAGGTGCAGGTACCGGCACCTACGGTCTGTTCCGTGACCTGGCCGCACCATTCGGTGTGGCAGTGTTTGTTCCATTGTTCACAAATCAGATCACGGGGAGAATCGCTGCAGGAACTGTAGCACCTGCGGCTGCAGTTACCTCCATCCATTTTCTGGCCATTGCAGAGATTTTGTGCGTGGCGCTGGGCATTGTGACGGTTCTGGTTCTTCCAAAACGAAATGTGATAAAGGAGTCCTGATATGAGATTAAAAGATAAAGTCATTCTGGTGACCGCCTCCACCCGAGGAATTGGCCTGGCCATTGTAAAGAAGTGTGCCGAAGAAGGCGCTAAGGTTTATATGGCTGCCCGGGATATGGAACGGGCGCAAGAAATTGCATGCACATTAAATGGCGTTAAATGCGTGTATAACGATGCCACAAAACCGGAAACATTCTCCACTATGGTGGAGGATGTGGTTACAGATGCCGGTCGGATTGATGTGCTTGTAAATAATTTTGGCACGTCCAACCCAGGAAAAGATCTGGATTTTGCCAATACCGATTCCCAAATCTTTTTAGATACTGTCACACTCAATCTGCGAAGTGTTTTTATAGCAAGTCAGGCTGCTGCAAAGCACATGACAAAAGAAGGTGGCAGTATCATCAACATCTCCTCTGTAGGTGGTCTTGTGCCGGACATTTCACAAGTCGCCTACGGCACAAGCAAAGCCGCCATCAACTACCTAACAAAACTGATCGCCGTTCAAGAAGCGAAAAACCATATCCGTTGCAACGCTGTCCTCCCCGGTATGACCGCAACGGAAGCCGTAGAAAAGCATCTATCCGACGAATTTCGGAATCTGTTTATGCGCCATATTCCTTTAGGTCGTATGGGTATGCCGGAGGAGATTGCGGAAGCAGTCTGCTATTTTGCCAGCGATGCAGCAGCCTACACCACCGGTCAAATCCTTACTGTTTCGGGTGGTTTCGGATTAGCCACTCCCGTATACGGTGATTTCGCAAACAAAATAAGTCGCCGTTAATTCCCAACTAAATTGCACTGTTTTTTTCAAAGAACAGGTAATTTACCAATTTGGTTGCCAGGATGATGATGTCGATCACAACAAAAATCACCAGCATACCCACGCCCATATACTTTAGGTTGTCAATAAAAGCCATGGGGTTAAAATCCAAATTGGCGACAGTATTGGTTAAAAAAGTCATACACTTAACCTCCCATTAGTTTAGCGGCAATGTTCAGAATCATACCGCCGGCGATAACAGATGCAATCTGACCGGAAACATTGACACCGATAGAGTGCATCAGCAGGAAGTTCTGAGGATCTTCTTCCTGGGCCATTTTATGAACGATACGGCCGGACATGGGGAATGCGGAG
>JAZKZB010000080.1:0-2767 GCA_045612425.1 Faecousia sp. | reverse complement strand
CCGGAACCAGGCCACGCATTTGCGCTGGAGATCGCTTTCCTGGTGCCTGGGTTTGGATCGGTGTGCCGCATTCTCCTGCTGCGCCAGGAGGCGCTGGTAGGCATCAAGGGGCAGGGTGTTCGTCGGTTTTCTCATTGCGGTAGTAGTCTTCTATTGCGACCACAAGGGCCTCGATCAGTTCGTTTGACGTGAGCTCCAGGGGGAAGTCGTATTCCAGGCCGATGCCGTGGGCGATGTCCCAGAGGCGCCCCAGCGGGATCGGCTCGAAGGTGATGTGGTGACCGGACATTCCGATGTGGACGTCCGGGCATCCTGCGGCGAACAGGCGCCTGGCCTGGCGTATCGTGCTTTCGTTCATTGTTTCTTCGTTGTTTCTAAAAGGCGCGGTGGGGACGATAACCTAAACACTTAACACACTGATATGGAATCATGGAAAGCCCCTGCAGTAGTGTCACGCCAGCGCTTTTCCGCGCCTGTATGTTATCCTCCATAGTATTCCTTCCTGTCGTAGAATGAACATTCCCCATCATAGTCGGGCGTCATCTCCGGCGCTTCGTCATCCTCGGAGTTGAGCCAGTTGGTAAATCTCTGGCAGGTAAACCGTAGCGGGCAGGCGTCGCCAGGGCAGAGTAGGTAGTTAGTCTTCATCTTTCAGAAAACGATAAAACAATTCATACATACCAGCCCATGCGTTAAGCATCTTGACTTGTTCCTTTGCGGTTAGGGCGTTCCATTCGGATTTCTTTCCACCAATGTAGAAGCACACCCCAGCGTTTGGAGAGTCTAATCTAATCTCGAATGTGGCTTTGATTTTTCGTGCTTTCATTTCTTTCATTTTTGAGATATTCCGATATGGCCATTGCCACATCTTCCGTTACATCCACGAAGCGGGTTTCCATAAGTCCGTTTGTCTCTCCCTGATATATCCTTCCGTTACCAAATAGGAGTTCGTGATGGCGGACGAATGTGTCGGTTATTTCATTGAAAAGTTTTTCTGTCATTGTTTTGCCTCCTTGAATTGTCGGTAATAGGTTGTCAAGGCGTAAGGGATTGCGCCGAATAGGTAACTCTCCAATTCCTCCGGGGTGCTGATTCTACGGTGTGGTCTGTTATCGAATCCCGCAAACACTTCGATAGGTAAAGCATCGCGCATTTCAGCCAGTGTTGCGTCCGTGATGAAACCACTTTCGTTCCGCTTGATTTTCTTCTTCCCGAATCTCTCGCAGAAATCCGGCTCACAACAAAGATGGTAGCCGGGATTCCCGTAGATCCTATCCTTTGGATACCACTTCCAATGCGGGCATCCACTACATTCGTGTTTCATCCCTTTTCCTCCTTATCTTTGTGATTATCCTGTACAATGTAATTCCCCTTGTGTCCTACCGCCATCAGCAACACCAGCAGGAGAAGGTAGTGCCAGAAGTTTCCGAAGAAGTAGTCAAGGATGTACTGTGCCGTTTCCATCGTTCTTCTCCTTCTCGTTCAAGTATCGGATAATCTCGTTGATTTTCTCAATGACCATACCCATATCAAGTAGATAGCCACGACCGCCATCAATGTACGGGTGTTCAAGTTCTTCAATCATTTTTCTGTTCCTCCTTGATTCGTTCTATCAGTTCTTGCAGTTCTGCCCGGAGAATTGGTTTCGGTTGTGCGTCGCCGATGATTCCTTCAATGATGGATTCGATGAGGGCGGAGATGTCTTTCTCGGCTTGCTCATAGCCAGCCTTGTATGCCACCGATGGATTATCGCCCGTGTAGTGGTAATAATCAAGTCCATTCTCGTAGGCTTGCGCTCGTTCTTCTGCTTTGCTTATCCCGCTGGGCTTGTAGTCCTTGTCAGCCGGGGTGTTTCCGAGTTCGTTCATTTCCCCTCCGCTTTTGATGTTGATATTCCGGTAGCCGTATTTGGGCTTGTATATACTCCCCCGGTAGTCCTTCTCGGACAGTTGATGCAATCCATCTGCGGATTGGTACAATGTATTCCATCGCATCCCCAACCAGAAGGCGTGGTTGGCATTACGGGGATTTGAATTGGCTCTATTGGATGGCTATCCATTTCCACCAACAGTTCTGCAAGCCGTTCCTTTGGCAAGCGCATGTAGTCTTGTTTAGTGAGTTTCATTGTTTAGTATCTTTATAGAATCCATAGACAACGATTAGAAAAAGAATAACGAGAAGAACTATGCAACCTACTCGTGGATTGTATGCCAGTCCCCATCCTATTAAGAATCCGATACCAAACACCAACAATGCAAGAGTTATTGCTTCTAATAAGCGTCCTATTTTCTTCATTTTTTCTCGTCCTCCTTCAAGATGATTATGCGAACCTTGTCGCCAGTACAATATTTATTGGGGTCAACATAAACATCCACTTGTGGTCTTGGCTGGTTAGAAGAAAAGTCCATAACCACTCCTTCCACCGCCTCCTTCAGCATCTGCTCCTTCATGGCTTGCTTGCCATTTTCAAAGCACCTGTTAGCATAAGCAACCGATAATGGGCTTTTAGATTGAGCCATTTCTGCAAGGTCTTGCTCCTTCTGCCATTTCGCTCCGGCGATGAATCTTTTTTTTGCGTGTTCACAGAACCAATGTGGCCCAATAGGGCGAGGTCGGTTTTCTGTCAGTCCTTTTGCAAGGAAGTCCCTATAATCTTCTGTTAAAGATTTGGCTTCGTCAAAACTGATTTCAGCCGCTTCCTCCAGGTCATTCGGGACAGGCTTTTCATTGCTGTTCTTTGCGTGTTCAGCACCCCATTTGGCGAAAT
>JAZKZB010000079.1:0-4371 GCA_045612425.1 Faecousia sp. | reverse complement strand
GTAAATCAAGACTTTTCCGTATGGGATTACCGCAACATGCCCTACCAGTATCTTGGGCAGATTTGTCTGAATTATTCCTTGTTATGGATTCCTCTCAGTTTTCTTGCGTTGCTGATTTACCGCTTTGTTTCGCCGAAATTGAATATTAGATAAGTAGACATTTATTTCTTCCTATGTTATAATGTAAGAAATAAGCATCAGGAGGAATCCTTTATGCCAAAGGTGATTTTTCAAATCGAGGGCGCCCAAGAAGTCACTGCCATGTGCAACGTGGGCGACAATCTGCTGGAATTGGCCCGGCGGAGCAATGTGGCCATTGATGCCCCCTGCTCCGGCAACGGTTCTTGCGGAAAATGCCGGGTAAAATTGGTCTCCGGTGAACTGGAAACCATCAAAAGCCGTCATATCACGGAGGAAGAATTTGCATCCGGCTGGCGTTTGAGTTGCAACTGCAAAGTGCTCTCCGACTGCACCGTGTTTGTGCCGGATATTGCCAGCGCTTACCAATCCCGCATGAAAACCGCCGACCTTTCTTCTCCCAAGGAAATTGGCATTTTTGAAGAAGCCAAGCAAACCCTATTGGCAAGCGGAATCTCCTTTACTAACCGCTTTTTGGCGCTGGACATCACCCTGGATGCGCCCACTTTGGACGATACCATGCCCGATAATGAACGACTGAGTTGGGCCATCTCTTCCCAGTTGGGGGTTTCGGACGTGAAAATCCCCTATTTCGTTATGAAAAAATTGGCCTCCACCCTGCGCGCCCATAACTTCCATGTCTGCATAAAAGGCGAGCGAACAGACGATGCCTTTTTATGCATGGATATTTGCGCCCCGGAAGACACCGCCTTGGTCGGTTGCGCCATTGACATCGGCACAACCACCGTCACCATGGTGCTGACCGACTTAACCAACGGAAATTTGCTTGCCAAAGGTTCTTCCGGAAACGGGCAAATTCGCTATGGCGCGGATGTGATTAACCGCATTATCGAACAGGGAAAACCCAATGGCGTGAAAAAACTGCAAGATGCCATTATTAAGGAAACCTTATGCCCCATCCTTGCCAATCTATGTAAAACCGCCAACATCAATGCCCACAGCATTCTTCGCATGAGCATCGGTGCCAACACCACCATGAACCATCTGCTTTTAGGGGTAGACGCAGAACCGGTACGTATGGAGCCCTATATCCCCAGTTTCTTCCGTTGGAACGGACTGCTGGCCTCCGACTTGAAACTGCCTGCCAACCCGCTGGCCTCGGTGGAAATCGCCCCCAACATCGGCTCTTATGTAGGTGGTGATATTACCGCCGGCACTTTGGCATCCGGCATTTGGGACAAAGACGAAATGAGCCTTTTCATTGACTTGGGTACCAACGGGGAACTGGTCTTCGGCAATCGGGACTTTTTAATGAGTTGCGCCTGCTCCGCCGGCCCTGCTTTTGAAGGCGGCGACATTTCCTGCGGTATGCGCGCCACCGACGGCGCCATAGAAGCCGCCCGCATTGACAAGGAAACCATGGAACCCACTTTCACCGTCATTGGCGAAGAAGGACAAAAAATTGTGGGCATTTGTGGCAGCGGTTTGATTGACATCATTTCCGAACTGTTTCGCTGCGGGATTATCAACGCAAAAGGTTTATTTGTTCGAGAAGGCGACCGGGTTCAGCGGGATGCCCATAATATGGGACGTTTTATTCTGGCAACTGCCGAAGAAAGCGAAACCGGTCGGGAAGTTTCCATTAACGAGGTGGATATTGACAATTTTATCCGGGCCAAAGGCGCTATTTTCTCTGCCATTGACACCTTGTTGCAAAGTGTGGATATGACGGTAGACATGATTGATAAAGTGTACGTCGCCGGCGGTATCGGCTCAGGCATTAACATGAAAAACGCAGTCAATATCGGCATGTTTCCCGACGTGGATCTGGAAAAATTCCAGTACATCGGCAACTCCTCCCTCACCGGGGCATACGCCATGGCAGTAAGCAATGAAGCCATCGCCAAAACCGCAGAAATTTCTGCCAATATGACCTATTTGGAACTGTCCACCTACCCCGGCTATATGGATAGTTTTGTTGCCGCCTGCTTCCTGCCCCACACCGACGCCCGTTTATTCCCCAACTGCAATCAGGAGGCTTAATATGATTCCGGAAAATCACAAAGAAGAAGTTCCCTTTGCCCACTATGAAGCATTGTTTCCCCAATTAAATCCCGAAGATGCGGTGGCAAGATTGGGGGTTAACTGGGACGGCAAGGCATTCCATGTGAATCTGCTGGGCAAAGAATACGCCATTTCCCATCCGGTCTACGCACTTCACGTTGCAGAGGGTGAAACGATCCCTCCCTTGCCTACCCAAACCTTTCTTTTGCGCTATCTTTTAGAGGCCGTTACTGTGCCGTGGCAGGGAACATGGAAGACCTTTCGGGAAAGGCCCTGGGGGGAGATGTACATAAAACCCTACACCGGCAGAGTGCTGACTCGGGCTGCCTTTACATTCGGCACCCGTTTACAGGCATTTTGCACCGCCTGCGAAAAAATGGGCGCAAAAAAAGTCCCCCACGGGGACGGTGGCTATGAATTTTCCTTCCTTGGCGCATACCGAATGCAAATTCTGATATGGGAGGGGGACGATGAATTTCCTCCCAACGCCCAAATTCTCTACTCCGACAATTTTGCAGATGGTTTTGCCGCGGAAGACCGGGTTGTGGCAGGAGATATTTTGATTTCCGTTATCAAATCTTACATGTAACTCGTAACATGGAGCCTCGCCTCCATGGATAAAAAGGGGGCGGTCATTGACCCCCCTCTTTCTGTCGTTCCATTTTAAATACGCCTTATTGCGCAGAAGCCACTTGCTTTGCTTCGCGCTTCTTGCTCAACACATAGTCCAGCACAAAATATGCCACACCAAGAGCGCCTACAATGGCAGCCGCCAGGCAGATGTACATATTTGTGACCCAGTTAATGCCAACACACCAGAACCAACTGGTGGAATATGCCAAGTAGCCGTATAAGCCCAGGCACATGGCAGAGACACAGCCCCGAACACTCTTCATCTTCAGCAAAGAGAATACAATCAGCACAGCGCCCAAGACCAGCGTCACAGCCGGCATGGTAATTTCTTCGTTAATATAGTCGTCGAATTCAATATCATACTGATCTTCAAAGGATTCCTGCAGATCCTTATATTCTCTGGGGAACCAGACAAAATCATTGATGGAGATTTGGGTATCCACCTTCTGGCGCTTTCCGTTTTCATCCTTCACATCAATCGTCGTATTAAAATAAGGCAAGAAAAGAACCGCAATCATTGCCAAAATCATAAGTAAACTAATAATCGTAATAATCGGAGCCAAAATCGACTTTTTCATATTTCATTCTCCTTCGAAATTGTTTTCTGATATATAATAGCAGAAAGGAAAAACCTAATTGTGAACAAATTGTGAACAATAGCGGAAATATCTGCGGTTTATTTCCAAAATTAGCCCAAATAAAAATGGATAACCAGCATAAGGGCAAACCCGGCTAACAGCGCATAGGTAGCCCCCCGTTCACTTCCATGGGCATGGGTTTCCGGAATCATTTCATCGCTAATCACATAAAGCATGGTTCCGCCGGCAAAAGCCAGGGCAAAGGGTAGCACCGCCCCGGACAATGTGACGAAAAAATAACCCAACAAAGTGCCGATTACTTCCACCAAGCCGGTAAGCAATGCCACAACAAACGTCCTACCCGGGCGGATACCCGCAGCCAGCATAGGCGCGATAATCACCATTCCCTCCGGAATATTCTGCAATGCAATACCCACCGCAATGGTAATGGCCTGGGTCACATTCTCCGTGCCGAAACCCACACCGGCAGCAATCCCCTCCGGTAGATTATGGATGGCAATGGCCGTTACGAAGAGCAAGACCTTGTTTCGTTTCGCCGTTTGCGCAGGATGGGCCTCCTGATCGACACCGGATAGCCGATGTAAATGAGGTACCAGCCGGTCCATAAGATTTAAGCAAACCGCGCCGGCAAAAATTCCCAGCACTGTCATGGGAAGTCCTTGCCTCCCACCGTATTCCAATGAAGGGAGAATCAGCCCCACAATGGCGGCAGCCAACATCACGCCGGCGGCAAAGGAAAGCACAATATCACTGAATTTGTGAGAAATTTTACGAAAGACAAACCCAAAGGCCGCCCCAAGGGCTGTGGCGCTTCCCACGCCTAAGGCAGTCAAAAGCACGATTTCCACGGCTTTTTCCCCTTACTTTTCTTCTTCCGGCACAAAATCCAACGTAATCGTCTTCAAATTTGTGCGCAATTGGGTATATTTCACCCCTGCAGCATCCAGCATCCGCTTGGAAGCCAGTGTTGCCATGG
>JAZKZB010000078.1:0-8853 GCA_045612425.1 Faecousia sp. | reverse complement strand
AACTGCCTTGGGCGCAAACATACAACGCAATGCAGAAGGATTTACGGTAACCCCCATTGCCACTTTGCCGAAGTCTGCAACCTTACTCTGTGGGGAAAGCGGTTCTACCTTGCGATTTTTATTGCCCATCGCCGGTGCGTTGGGCGTTGAGACCACCTTTGTCATGGAGGGCAGACTCCCCCAACGTCCTCTTTCTCCGCTTTGGGAGGAAATGGAGCGCATGGGTTGCCAACTCTCCCGCCCCACAGAAAATACCCTGCTTTGCCGGGGCGCTCTGCGAAATGGAAATTACACCATCGACGGTGGCGTTTCCAGCCAATTTATTACGGGGCTTTTGTTTGCGCTTTCCCTGCTTCCCGGAAAAAGCACCTTAACCATTACCGGAAAAATAGAATCCAAGCCCTACGTTGCTATGACAAAGCAAGCCATGGCGCTATTTGGTGTGAACACGGAAGATTTCGGGCAAAACGCATATCAAAGCCCCGGTATTCTCACGGTGGAGGGCGACTGGAGCAATGGTGCGTTCTTCTTAGGCGCCAATGCCATGGGAAATGCCATTCAAATAAGCAATTTAAACCCGGATTCGTTACAAGGAGATAAGGAAATCATTCACATTCTCCCTCTGCTAAAAACGGGATGCCCCACCATATCCGTGGCAGACATTCCGGACTTAGTTCCCATTTTAGCCATTGTCGCCGGGGCTAATCATGGTGCCATTTTTACCGAAATCGGTCGACTCCGTTTGAAAGAAACCGATCGGGTGGAAACAGTCTGCGCCATGGTCAACGCCTTGGGCGCAAGCACTTGTGTAACGGGAAACACGTTGGAAGTATTCCCGGGCGCCTACCACGGTTGTACCATTGACGCCTACGGAGACCACCGGATTGCCATGGCTGGAGCCATTGGCGCTTCCGTGGCCACCGGCCCGGTAACCATTTTAGGCGCTGAATCCGTGAACAAATCTTATCCTAAGTTTTGGGACGAATACCGCCATTTAGGAGGAATATTATGAGCAGTACCTACGGACAAAATTTAAAACTATCCATTTTCGGACAATCCCACGGTCCGGCCATCGGCATGACCTTGGACGGAATCCCCGCAGGTCTGCCCGTGGATTTGGATGCTCTGCAAACCTTTCTCAATCGCAGAGCCCCGGGGCAAAATGCTTATTCCACACCCCGAAAGGAAGAAGACAGACCGGAATTTCTTTCCGGGCTTCTGGATGGTTTCACCTGCGGAGCCCCTATTGGCGTTATCCTTTATAACAACAACACCCGTTCAAAAGACTATTCCAACCTAAAAGACTGCCCCCGACCCGGTCATGCGGACTACACCGCCCAAATCAAATACGGCGGTTACCAGGATGTGTCCGGAGGCGGACATTTTTCCGGCAGACTCACTGCGCCTCTTTGCATTGCCGGCGGTCTTTGCAAACAATGGTTAGAAGCAAAAGGCATCCAAATCGGCGCTCACCTTGCCTCCGTAGCCGGAATTGCAGACGATACCCTCGACCCCTGCGCCCCGGACTTAACCTCCATTCAAAAAACATTCCCAGTCATCAATCCGGTGGCGGGCGATAAAATGCAACAGGCCATTTTAGAGGCCAAAAAAGCCTCCGATAGTGTAGGCGGTGTCATTGAATGTTTTGCCACCGGCTTGCCCGTCGGCTTAGGCGACCCCATGTTCGACGGCATGGAGAACCGCATCGCCCAAATCCTCTTCGGCATTCCCGCTGTAAAGGGCGTAGAATTCGGCTCTGGATTTGCTTGCGCCAATCTCTTGGGAAGCGAACACAATGATGCTTTCTGCATAGAAGAAAACCAGGTAAAAACCCTGACCAATCATGCAGGCGGTATTTTAGGAGGAATCACCAACGGAATGCCCCTGATTGTACGGGCTGCCGTAAAACCGACTCCCTCTATTGCAAAAACACAACAAAGCATTTGTCTGTCAGAAAATCGAGACTGCAATTTAGAAATCGGCGGACGTCATGATCCCTGCATCGCTCCCCGGGCGGTTCCCGTGGTGGAAGCAGCCGTGGCCCTTGCCATTTTTGACGCATTTCTTGGCAAAACGACTTGCTAAAAGGAGGACGATTTATGGACATTACCGAACTTCGCAAAGAAATTGACCGCATTGACGATGCGCTGGTAGCGCTTTTTGTGGATCGAATGAACGTATCCGCGCAAATTGCGGCATACAAAAAAGAACATCAGATGCCCATACTTGTGCCCGCCCGGGAACGGGACAAAATGCAGGACGTGGCCCAAAAAGCCGGTCCGGAAATGGCAAATTACACCCGTGTGTTGTATTCCATGCTTTTTGAACTGAGTCGCAGTTATCAAAGTAAGCAAAACAACACCGCATCTGCCCTTTACGAAAAATTTACCCAGGCCATTTCTTCTACGCCGAATCTGTTCCCCCAGCAGGCAATGGTTGCCTGTCAGGGTGTGGAAGGGGCATTTTCCCAAATCGCTTGTGAAAAGATATTTAAAGCCCCTCTCATCATGTATTTCAAAAATTTTGAAGGGGTTTTCACTGCCATTGAGCAAGGATTGTGCCAATACGGTATTCTCCCCATTGAGAACACCAGCGCCGGCAGTGTAAAAAAAGTCTATGATTTGATGATTCAGCACAATTTTTCTATTGTGCGCAGTGTTCGAATAAAAATTGACCATAATTTGCTTGCAAACGTTGGCGCAGACCTCAGTACCATCCGGGAAATCTATTCACACGAGCAGGCAATCAACCAATGTCAGAACTTCCTTTCCACGTTGCCCAATGTCAAAGTCATTCCTGTGGAAAATACAGCAGTGGCCGCGGAAATGGTTGCAAAATCCGGCCGTACCGACATTGCCGCATTATCCAGCCGTAGTTGCGCAGAACTATACGGACTGAAGTGCTTAGCCGCCTCCGTTCAGGATGCCGGCAATAACCACACCCGTTTTCTCTGCATTAGCAAAAACCTGGAGATTTATCCGGGATCCGATAAAACCAGTATTATGATGATTCTAAATCACCGCCCCGGCGCCCTGTACAAAGTATTGGCGCGACTGTATGCGCTGGGTATCAATGTCACCAAATTGGAATCCCGACCTCTACCGGACCGGGACTTCGAGTTTATGTTCTATTTTGATTTGGATACCTCTATCTACTCCGAGGAATTTGTCCAACTTATGTGCGAACTGGATGATTTGTGCGAAGAATTTAAATACCTTGGCAGTTTCAGCGAGGTAGTCTAATGAAATGCGGACTGTTAGGAGAAGTGTTAGGACACAGTTATTCCCCTCAAATTCACAGTAATCTCGGCACATATTCCTATTGCCTTTTTGAAAAAAAGCCGGCGGAACTGGAAGCCTTTCTCCGCAATGGGGACTTCCACGGATTAAATGTTACGATTCCTTACAAAAAAGCAGTCATTCCCTATTGTTCTGAACTAACCGATCGGGCAAAGGCCTTGGGCGCAGTCAACACGTTGATTCGCCAAAAAGATGGCACATTACTGGGCCATAATACAGACTATTTCGGCTTTGCATACATGGTAAAACAAAGCGGTTTGGATGTTGCCGGAAAAAAGGTGCTGGTGTTGGGCAATGGAGGGGCATCCAAGCCTGTTGTGGCAGTATTATCTGCCCTGGGGGCAAATCCGGTGGTCATTTCCCGAACCGGAGAAAATCATTACGGCAATTTGCACCTGCACAAAGATGCTTCGGTTTTGGTCAACTGCACTCCCGTGGGAATGTATCCCAATGTTTTGGAAAGCCCGGTATCCTTGGATGCGTTCCCTCATCTGGAGGGGGTGCTGGATTTAATTTACAACCCCCAGCGCACCCAACTTTTCATGGAATCAAATCGACGGGGTCTTGTGGCCTGCAACGGTCTTTCTATGTTGGTGGCGCAAGCCTTTGAAAGCGCCCAATGGTTTTTGGGGGAATCCTTGCCGGAATCACAGATAGAAACCATCTATCGGAATCTGAAAAAACAAGCAGAAAATATCATCCTAATGGGCATGCCCGGTTGCGGGAAATCCACCGTTGGAAAGATTTTATCCGCCAAAACCGGAAAAACCTTTATTGACACCGATGGGGAGATTGAAAGAAAGGCAGGTATGTCCATCCCGGATATTTTTGCCCGAGAGGGTGAATCCGGCTTTCGCGCCAGAGAAACGGAAATTCTGCGGGAATACGGAAAACAATCCGGATTGGTCATTGCCACCGGTGGCGGATGGATCACAAGGGCGGAAAACTACCCGCACCTGCACCAAAACGGCAGAATTTTTTGGTTGCAACGACCCGTTTCGCAACTGGAAAGAGCCGGTCGTCCCCTATCCATGGGCGCAGATCTGGAGGCTATGTACGTAAAGCGAGCCCCCCTTTATGCGCAATATGCCGACGAAATTATCTGCAACTGCAACTTGCCGGAAGAAACAGCGCAAATCATTTTAGATTTATGGGAGAAAAGCCTATGAAACTTCTTGTCATCAATGGTCCGAATATCAATCTGCTGGGTATCCGGGAACCGGATATTTACGGGAAAGAAAGTTATCATGATTTATGCAATCTTATCGACGAAACCGCAAAAGCAGAAAATTTGGAGATTGCCCAATTCCAATCCAATCACGAGGGTGACATCATTGACAAAATTCAATCCTGCTACGGTTGTATGGACGGAATTATCATCAACCCAGCCGGCTACACACACACCTCTGTGGCTATTTTGGATGCCTTAAAGGCCGTTGGCATTCCGGCGGTGGAAGTCCATATTTCTCAAGTGGATGCCAGAGAGTCCTTTCGGCAAATTTCCTACCCGGGTATGTACTGCGAAAAAACCATTCAAGGGCAAGGCATTGAAGGCTACCGTCAGGCAATTTTATACCTGAAAGAAACTTACGGAAAATAAAAGAATCGGCGTGTTGCAAATTGCAACACGCCGTAATTTATCCCCTATAAATGCCGTCCTTTTTGATGACGGTATCTTCATCTGCTCCTTCTGCGATTTTCCCGTCTCCGTCGACTCCGAGCACTGCGCTTTATCCGGAAAATCACCCGCCGCAGGTATAAAACACCTACGCCGACTAAACACAAACCTACTATGCCGCCAAGCACAATGCCAATAATCGCCCAAACGGGAAGGTCATTACTCTTTCCAATGCCGGTAATGTTCACCGGTTCTTTCCACACCGCCACCTCATGGGCTGCCACCAAATCCGTTTGAACCAGACATTTACTGCCATACCACACCTGCACCGAGGACAGTTTTTGCCCTTGACTCACCGGGGCGGAAACGACCCCGCCAAGGTCAGAATACAAATATGTCAGTTGATCCGCTTCCACATTCAAAGGCAGTACCGTGGCGCAACTGCTTTCCGGTTGCACTACCACATCGTTCATACCGTTTTCCACATGGTATTGCATTAAATTCTGACCCTCGAAAAATACTTGACGATATTGAAAATTGCTATAGACATAGTCCATCAAAACTTTCGTCTCTTCAAAACTACCAAAAGTTTTCACTGCCAAGCCGTTTTGCTCGTAGGTCGCCTCTGCGCCCATCACGATGGTCAGCAGTTCCATACCCATTCCTTCCGACGTAGCCGCCAAACAACGCCCTGCTTCATTCGTAGCGCCGGTTTTGCCACCGGTCACCCGACTGTCCAAATATTTCTTGACAGTCTCATCGCACATCATATAGTTGGAACTAAAAATTTCCCGGGCTTCGCTTTTATTCGTCTGGGGAACGATATAGGATTTTGCTTGAAACAGCATCTTGAAATCGGGGTTTTCCAAAGCAACATCCAAAATTCGGCAAATATCCCTCGCTGTAGTATATGTCTGCTCGTCGTGCAAACCATGGACATTAGAATAGTGGGTATTCAAGCACCCCAATTGGGCTGCTTTTTCATTCATCAACTGGATAAAACCATCCTGGCTGCCACCGATATGCTCGGCAATTACGGTAGCAGCATCATTGGCAGATTGGGTCATGAGGCAATAAAGCAAATCCCCCAACGTCAGTTCTTCCCCGGACACCAAGCCTGCGCTGACCGAACCGATTGCCACAAAGGACAATGCCCGTTTCGTCACCGTAACCTTATCCGACATTTTCCCATTTTCCAAAGCCACCAACGCCGTCATCAACTTGACCATACTGGAAGGATAGATTTTATCATCCGGGTTGTACGTATAAACCATAGTGTCGCTTTTTCGTTCATAGACAACCACTGCCTTGGATGTTTCCACCAATTTCTCCTCGTCACTCAAGGTCATTTTGGCATCCACGCCATGGCATCCGTTTTGCACCGACTGGTCAACCGTTTCTGCCCGCGCCGTCGGTAGCAACATAATTAACAGAAGAAATACCGATAAAAAAAGCGAAAAAATTCTCATTTTTTTCATTTTTCTACCCCATATCAAAGATACCGGACTTGCCCGGCTAAAAAAATCGTGTATAATATAGATATTATATCAGTTTTTCTCTTTTCCGTCAATGCAGGAGGCGTAGAATATGAAAAATATCGACCTGCGGATTTTGATCGGGATATGCATCGCTTGCGTTTGTTTTACTGCCGGATTGTTTGTAGGCAGAAACGTAAACCATGCCCAAATACAAGTCAGTCACACGCCCACGATTAGCAAACCCGATACAGACACTTCCGATTCCTCGCAAATGGTCACCGAGAAAATCAATATCAATACTGCTTCTGCGGACACGCTGGAACTGCTCCCCGGTATTGGCCTTTCCTTGGCCCAGAGCATTGTGGATTACAGGGCAGAACACGGACTCTTTTCTTCCGTTACGGACTTATTAAATGTCCCCGGCATTGGACAAACCCGTTTAGAAGCCATAATAGAATACATCACCGTAGGAGGTTAACTATGAAAATTCTGGTAGTAGACGATGAAGAATTGCTTGTCAAAGGCATCCGCTTTAATCTTCAAAACGAAGGTTATGAAATTTTGACTGGCAATAACGGCGCAGAAGCCGTCGCTCTTGCGCAAAACAGCGCTCCCGACCTCATCGTATTGGATGTGATGATGCCGGAAATGGATGGCTTGACCGCCTGCGCAAAAATACGGGAATTTTCCAACGTTCCCATCATTTTGCTCACCGCAAAGGCAGACGATATGGATAAATTGATGGGCTTTGACCACGGCGCAGATGATTATCTGACCAAACCGTTTAATATCCTGGAATTAAAGGCTCGCATTCGGGCATTGCTCCGCAGAACCGCGCCCGTTCAAACACAACCTTTGGAAGAAGAACTTACCATCGGAAGCATTTCCCTGCATCTGCATTCTCGCAACGCCTACCGTGACGGAGAACCGGTGGAACTAACTGCCAAGGAATTTGATGTAATCGAATTTTTAATGCGCAATGCCAACCGGGTATACTCCCGGGAAGCATTATTGGACACCATTTGGGCCTATGAATACCGCAGTGACATCCGCACAGTGGATGTGCATATCCGTCGCCTGCGGGAAAAATTGGAAGAAAACCCGGCAAAGCCCAATTATATTTTAACAAAGTGGGGTGTTGGCTATTACTTCCGGAAATGAAAAACTGAAACCGTCTCGCTATGGCAATACCCAATTGCGCTATGCCGTAGTATATATCTGCATTACCTTTATCGTTTTAGTATTTCTCAATATCTATACTGCCGGCAACAGCCAAAAAATATTCTACCAAAACAAGCAAACCGCCATGGTGGAAAAATGTCTGCTCACCGCTTCCAAAATTGCAGGCTTGGATGTCATTAACGAAGCCAGCGTGTCCACAGCCGTGGGAGAATTGGGGAACCTCCGCGTATCCCGCTTAATCATTACAGACCCGGCCGGGGTCGCAATTTACGACTCCTACACAGAGGATTCACAACTGGGGCACTACGTATTTTTCCCTGAAATCGTTCAGGCTATGGGCGGAACAGATGTCTTCTTCTGGCATTATCAGGATGGTGCCATGCAATCTCGGGCTGCCACGCCCATTCTATCATACGGTCGTTTGGTCGGTTGCGTATATATGATGGAAAATGATGCCCAAAAAGGCGCTCTGTTGTACTCCTTGCAATCCAATATTCTTACCATCACCTTAATATTGGAAGTTTTAATTATTTTATTTTCCGTCATATTCTCCACCGCTTTTTCCCGTCGTTTCCATCGAATCTTAACCTCCATGCGAATCATTCGGGAGGGCGATTATACCCATAAAGTCACCATGGGCGGACGAGATGAACTTACCTTCCTGGGGGATGAATTTAATGACCTGACGGACAGGTTACAAGATTCTGAAGGAAAACGCCGACAGTTTGTCTCGGATGCTTCCCACGAATTAAAAACGCCTTTGGCCTCTATTAAACTGCTCACAGATTCCATTTTGCAAAATGATATGGATATGGAAACCGTCCGGGAATTTGTGGGAGATATCGGCAACGAGGCAGACCGTCTCACAAGAATGACCGAGAAACTGCTATCGTTAACAAAAAAAGAAGGACAATCCGAACAGGATTACGAAATCACCAACGTTGCGCCTACCATTGAGAAGGTCATGCGGATGCTTTCCGGCATTGCGTTTCAGAACCAAATCACCATGCATGTGGAGGTTCAGGAAGACAGCCCAATTCTGATTATCGAAGACGACTTGTACCAAATTATTTTCAACCTGATTGAAAATGGCATTAAATACAACACCGTCGGTGGTACTCTTTCTATCCAATTATTCCGTCAAAACGAAAATGCCATATTGCAGATTTCCGATACCGGTGTTGGCATTCCGGAAAACGCCCTTGCCCATATCTTCGAACGGTTCTATCGGGTGGATAAGGCTCGCTCCCGCAAAACCGGTGGTAGTGGTCTTGGA
>JAZKZB010000077.1:0-7056 GCA_045612425.1 Faecousia sp. | reverse complement strand
CAGATGCAATCTGACCGGAAACATTGACACCGATAGAGTGCATCAGCAGGAAGTTCTGAGGATCTTCTTCCTGGGCCATTTTATGAACGATACGGCCGGACATGGGGAATGCGGAGATACCGGCAGCACCAATCATGGGGTTGACCTTGTTCTTCATAAACAGATTCAGGAACTTTGCAAACAGAACGCCACCTGCGGTATCCACGATGAACGCGATCAATCCAAGACCCATAATCAAAAGAGTATCCAACTGCAGGAACTTCTCAGCGGTCATATGAAAGGCCACGGAAATACCCAGGAAAATCGTGATAAGGTTTGCCAGCACATTCTGAGCAGTAGAGGACAAACTTTCCAGCACGCCACACTCCCGAATCAGGTTGCCAAACATCAGAAAACCAATCAAAGCAGTTGCCTGAGGAATGATGGCAGACGCCACCACAGTGATAAGAATGGGGAACAGAATACGGGTCTTCTTAGAAACGGACTTTTGTTCGTAAGGCATCCGGATCAACCGCTCTTTTTTGGTAGTCAGCAGTTTAATGACCGGCGGTTGTATGACCGGCACCAGTGCCATATAAGAATAGGCGGCCACCGTGATAGCACCAACATATTGAGAACCCAACTTATTTGCAACTGCAATAGAGGTGGGGCCATCAGCAGCACCGATGATCGCAATAGAGAAGAAATCCCGGAAATCGGGAAAGAACATACTCGCCATACACAGAGTGAAGAAAATACCAAACTGCGCAGCTGCGCCAAAGAGCATCAACTTCGGATTGTTCAGCAACGGGCCAAAATCGATCATGGCGCCAATGCCGATAAACAACAGCAGGGGGAACAGTTCATTTGCGATACCCGCATAGTACAACACCTGAATAGGTCCTACCAGAGCGTCGGAGAAAGGAATATTTACAAGGATGGTGCCAAAGCCCATAGGCAGTAGCAAAGAAGGCTCCATCTCTTTTACGATTGCCAGATAGACCAGCAAGCAGCCGATGCCGATCATGATCAGGTCATACCGGTCAAAGGCCAATAAGTTTTGGTATAGAATCTCCATATGACTCCTCCTTATGCAATCATGACCAGCAAATCGCCTTCTTCTACATTCTGACCTGCGGTAACATTGACCTTCAGAATTGTGTCGGGCATGAGAAAATCCACCTTCTCTCCCGCGCTGATGTCGGCAGGAGCCGGTGCAGAAGATTGGAATTTCTGAATCATCATGGACTCAGAAGATTTCACTTCTACCTCGTAAGCGAGTCCATTCAACTTCAATTTATATTTCATTTTACTCTACCTCCTTAATGGAAATGAAACGCAGTTCATTCAGCGGTTTGTTCATTTTGTTTGCTACGATTGCCATCAGCATTGCTGCTGTTTTCGGTTCTACGCCATGGAGTTTCACCTGACCTGCAGATCCGGGTGCAGAGGGCTCAGGATTCACCACTTCCGGAACCGCTTCTGCAGTGACCACCTCTTTTGGTTTGCTTATAGATACTTTCTTTCGGATTGCCATAATCGCAATAATTACGGCAAGAACCAGAACCATAGCCAGCGCTACATAGTCAGGCTGAGCGTTCTGTGTTACGGTAAGAATTTGCATGGATCCATCTCCTTCTCAATGATTCGTTTCCCTTTTATACCATCAACCGCAAATACTGTGCATATTATCATAAATACAAAAAAGTATTTAAAAATATGCAATCGCGAAAATAGCGGTTATTTCTATTGAAAAAAGCAAGTGGATGTACTATAATGAATAGAAATCTCGGTGTATACGGAAACAACGAACTACCAAAAAACTTGACAAATAAAGGATTTTTAAGGAGATAGAAGAAAAAATGAAATTAGGTATCGTTGGACTGCCAAACGTTGGCAAGTCTACCTTATTCAACGCCATTACCAATGCAGGTGTTCCTGCGGACAACTACGCATTCTGCACCATTGACCCCAATGTGGGTGTCGTGGAAGTGCCAGACGAACGGCTCACTTGGTTGTCCGATTTTCACAAGCCCAAAAAAACCACCCCTGCAGTCATCGAATTCGTAGATATTGCAGGTCTGGTGAAGGGCGCATCCAAAGGAGAAGGTTTAGGCAACAAGTTTTTAAGCAACATCCGCACCACGGATGCCATCGTCCATGTCGTAAGATGCTTTGACGATTCCAACGTCACCCATGTGGAGGGCAGTACCGACCCCCTCCGGGACATTGAAATCATTAATTTGGAACTGGTCATGGCCGACATGGAAATGGTAGAACGGCGTATCGACAAGGCTCAAAAGGCCTGCAAAGGCGGCGACAAGAAGTTTGTCTACGAGGCAGAACTGTTTACCAAACTCCTTTCTCACCTGAACGAAGGCAAATTGGCCCGAACCTTCGACGGAAGCGATGACGACATGGCCTTGATTGCCACCTCTGATTTGCTAACCCTGAAAAAAACCATTTACGTAGGCAATTTGGCCGAATCCGAAATCAATGAACCGGAAAACAACCGTCACTTCATGGCAGTTAAGGCTTTGGCAGAGGAAGAAGGCAGCCAATTGATTCCCATCTGCGCAAAACTGGAAGCCGATATCGCTGAATTGGATGATGAAGAAGAAAAAGCCATGTTTATGGAGGAATTGGGTGTCAAGGAATCCGGCTTGGATAAGTTGATTCGCAGTTCTTATGCCCTGCTTGGACTGATTTCTTTCCTCACTGCCGGCAGTGACGAATGCCGTGCCTGGACCATTAAAAAAGGCACAAAAGCACCTCAAGCCGCAGGTAAGATTCATACCGACTTTGAACGGGGATTTATCCGCGCAGAAGTAATTGCTTTTGCCGACATGAAAGAGTGCGGAACTATGGCAAATGCCAAATCTAAAGGATTGGTACGAAGCGAAGGTAAAGAATACGTAATGAAAGATGGCGACATCGTCAACTTCCTATTTAATGTCTAATTCTACGAGCAAATAAAATGTGCCCCATATTTTAGGGGCACATTTTTCTTATAATTTCGGTTGCATTTTCCATGGAAATAATGTATAATGCAAATCGTATCCGGATGTGGCTCAGTTTGGTAGAGCGCTTGCTTTGGGCCAAATCGCCGAGCGCTGCCTGTGGCAGATTCAGCGAGGTGATTTGTGTGCCGCGGTCGATAAAATCGAGGATGAGCGCAAGCCCGATGATTTTATCGGGTACCGCAAACCGGGCGAGCAAAGCAATCTTCTCTTCTTTCCCGCCGTTAATTTCATAATCATACCTACCCGGATGTGGCTCAGTTTGGTAGAGCGCTTGCTTTGGGAGCAAGATGCCGCAGGTTCGAATCCTGTCATCCGGACCAAAAGCCCAGAATCTGCTTAACGCGGAGTCTGGGCTTTTCTGTTTATTCCGTGCATATTCTCATAATGCTTGTAAAAACTAAGGCAAAAGGAGTGGTTTTATGGACGGAAAAGAACTTGCAAAACAAACATTGGATCAAATCCCCCAGGCTAACGCCAATGCAAAGCGAATTGTCGGTCTGGTCAAGGAAGGTGGCAGAATCACCGGTTACCAGTTATCTGATCACACCGTTGTGGAGAAACAGCAGGCAGTAAACATGGCAAAGCAAGGCCAAATCGCCGGTGTTGGCATCGCCCACCGCGGGGAAACTGAATACCTAAAATCTATCCCAGACGGTAGCGAAAACAACAACCTGGGCAACCTGCCTTCCGTATCCCCGCAATCCTAAAAAAGAATGACCGGAGTTGAAAACGTGAAATTCACGAGAACAACTCCGGACTTTTTTATCTATTCACTCACCAAATAAACGGAATAATTCTGTACTTCACCTTCTGCCTGTAATCCGCATAACCGGGCAATTCTCTTACCAGCAGTTCTTCCTCATCTTTCAGCCGGACAACAATCACTGCAGGATAGAACCCGAAGGCGATCAACGCGTACCAAGACCCCAGCACCAGCGGAATCATCAGAAACAACAAAATGGACACGGCGTACATAGGATGGCGGACGATGCCGTACATTCCGGTGTCCACCACAGTCTGCCCCTCCTCCACCTTGATGGTACGGCTCAGATACGCATTCTCCCGCATCACCTCGGCATAAAACGCATAGGCGACCAACAGAAGAACCGATGCGGTGATCACCGCCCAAGCAGGCACCGCGGACCATCCAAAACGAAAGTCCAGACCCGCCACCAGGAAACCGGCAATAAATATGAGTCCGGAAAAGGCAACAACGCCTTTCTGCGTCCCCTGCTTTTCCTTAACGTCCAACCGCTTTTTCAAAAACTCCGGAGACCTCGCCAACATAACAAAGCCGGCAATCAGCATAGGAAAAAAGAGCAGTCCGATCAGTAACCATCCGTTCAAATAGGAAAGTGTACCGGCGGGTAGAAAAATGAGCAACCCCACCAACAACACACCGCAGGTAAATTTCATTAAGGCTTCCAGTAACAATTTCATTCTTCCACCTCTGCTTAGCCGTTTTTCATTTGTTTCAAGAAACATACCACTGCCAAAACCATGGTCATTGCCCCATAACCGGTGACCCACAAAAGATGGGGCAGAATTTCTCCAAAACTTCCCGCATAGACGGCTTGCTCCAGTTGTACGGCGTGGTAAAAGGGCAAAGCCTGCGCAATCCGGTGAAACACACCCCCTACAAGTTCTAAATCAAACCATATCCCTGAAAGCCACGCTGTAAGGTTTGTCAACAATGCGCCACAAATCCCCCCTACTTGCTTTTGATTCAACAAACTACCAAACAAAAGTCCAAGGCCAATAAAAAACAACGAAATGGGAAGAATGCAAATCAAGGCGTATAGGATATTCACCGTTGGTTTCATCCCTAATGCCAGGCCGATAACGTAACAAAACGCGCTTTGCGCCACCGCCATGGGAATCATTGGCAAAGTATAGCCAAGGATAAAATCGATTGCCCTCATCGGTGTAACATATAATCTTGACAAAAAAGCGCTTTCTCTGTCCTTGGCAATCAAAGTGGCAGAAAATAGCGTCATGAAGGACAGTCCAAACACCGTCATACCGGGAGCAAGGCTTTGGATTTCAAATAAAGGAACCGGAACATTGGCTTGGATGGCCGAAAGCAAAAGGATCAACGCCCCGGGAAATCCCAGCCCGAACGCAAGTGTGAGGGCATCCCGTAAGATTTCTTTTGCCGTTCTTTGAGCGAACGCAAACATTCTCATGCCTCTGCCTCCTTCACCAACGCCACAAAGGCATCTTCAAACTTCTCTTTTCCTGCCTTTTTTTTGATTTCATCCGGCGTTCCCACCGCAATCAAAACTCCGTTTTTCATAATGCCCACGCGGTCAGAAAGACTTTCGGCCTCTTCCATATAATGCGTTGTCAGAATAATCGTCATCTTTCCTTTTCGCTTGCGAATGCTATCCCACAGTTCACTCCGGGCAATAACATCCAACCCCAACGTCGGTTCATCCAAAAACAGAATTTTTGGTTCTCCAATTAAGGCCATGGCAATACTCAAACGTCGTTGCCATCCACCGGATAAAATTTTCGCCTTTTGATCGAGAATTTCCAACAGATTAAATTCCTCCGCAAGCAGGGCGATTCTTTCTTTCGTTTTTTCTTTCCCAAATCCGTGCACACCGCACATAAATTCCAAATTTTCCCGAACCGTCAGTCCCATTGCCACCGCTGTTTCCTGCGGAGAGATGCCCAACATGGATTTCACTGCAATCGGATCTTTTTTTATGCTTTTACCCAACAAAAAAGCATCCCCCTGGGTCGGTGCAATCAAGCAGGACAACATTTTCACAGTTGTTGTCTTCCCTGCCCCATTCACGCCCAGAAGTGCGAACAATTCTCCTTGGGGAATCTCAAGATTCAATTCCTTAACGGCCACTTTTTCTTTAAACTTTTTCGTTAAGGACTTGATTTCAATCGCATTCATGCTTCCTCACCCTCTGTTTCATAGACTGCATGAGAGAACTTTTCAAACATCTCTTTTGGCGGTATGGCAATGCCCCTTTTTGCATCCCCCAGCAGAACCAAAGTATCCCCGGGCATGATTTCAAACAATTCCCGCGCCTGTTTCGGAATGACAATTTGCCCCTTTTCCCCCACAGTTACCGTCCATGCATATTTCCCAATCGGCTTTGACATTTTATCTCCTCCTTTGTGAGTTAAGTATGATTTGTATAACTAATCATACCATCGTATTTGCTTTCTGTCAAGCGTGGAAGTCTCCGTTCATTACACAAGATTCTCTTGTCCCATACCATAAACGCAAATGAAAACAATGGCTATTTTTTATATTGCATTTCCCTTTTTCTTCGTGTAAAATGAAACCATCAAGCAAATTAGGAGGTTTCGACATGATCGTCCCTGCCCATTTTGAAAATATAAAGGTATTGCATGAAAACACACAGCCCTTACGGGCATACTATATCCCTGCTTCCCAACGTTTCGACAACCTTGTGGAGCATCGGGAAACATCCGATCGTTTCCAACTGCTCAACGGAGATTGGAAGTTCCGTTACTATGAAAGCATTCATGATTTGCAAGATGCCTTCTATGCAGAGGGTTACTGCGCAGATAATTTCGATACCATTCCCGTACCGGGAGCATGGCAAAACCACGGCTACGATGCACACCAATATACAAACACCCGGTATCCTTTCCCCTTTGACCCTCCCTATGTACCCTACGATAACCCTTGCGGTACGTATTTGCACACATTTTCTTACAGCAAAAATGCCCATGCGCCCAAGGCCTATTTATCCTTTGAAGGGGTGGACTCCTGCTTCTATGTATGGCTCAACGGCACCTATATCGGTTACAGCCAGGTTTCTCATTCCAACAGCGAATTTGATGTGACCCATGCCATCCGTGACGGTGAAAACACCTTGGCCGTTTTAGTCCTCAAATGGTGCGACGGCAGTTATCTGGAAGACCAGGATAAATTCCGCAGCAGCGGCATTTTCCGGGATGTCTATTTAATCAACCGCCCCGAAAATACCCTTTGGGACTATTTTGTAACAAACGACCTGTCTGATGATTCCGCCACCTTGCGAATCCGCATGAATTATCGGGG